>JAISEQ010000110.1 GCA_031264045.1 Deltaproteobacteria bacterium | reverse complement strand
CCTCGCGTCACTTATCCTCCTGGCTCTCGGAGTCGTCCTCCCGACCATTTCGAGGTCAGGCGCGAGACGCGCCCATGCCGGTCGGTCTCCCGCCTCCGGAGGCATACCGGCATCGACCGTGATTACGCCGGACGGCTCCGCCTGATAAAGACCGATCCGGGAGCCCTGCCGGTGGGCGGAACCGATGCGGACTGGCCCAGGACACGGCCCGTCCCCATCTGCTGACGCTTTCATGGAACTTGTAGCCTGCATGGAGGCAGTCGATATGGAGCCTGACATCACTCCGGAATTCTTTGGTAACGGCTGTCGAAATGTCTTTTTCTTGATTTTCGATAATTTCCGAAAAACTTGATGTCCGAATGTTGAATTTTCGAATATCCGGATATCGAACAAACTACAGGGTCTTTTCGGATTTGAAAAACCCGTTGAAACAGGATATAGTCGTAACTCCAGGCCTTTTTCGCACCTACGGTGCTGTCCGACTCCGCCGGATACGCCCCGCCTGCGGAACCGGTTCATCCCGTAAGCCTCATCTCTCGCCTTTCCGATGTCCAAGGAGGCACCATGCCCTTGACCTCACTCCCGGAGGAGGGAACTTTCGGCCTTCCGCCCCACGTCCTTGCCCGGACGGGAGCAGGCGCCTGTCCGGGAACGGACTGGCACGCCGTAAAAGGGTGCGAGCATGCCTGAATCGTCCGTTAAGAAAGGCGGCAAACGCCTTTTCGGGCTCAGGCCGGGAGCTCTGCGTCTGGCCGCCGTGGCCCTTCTCCTTTCCCTGGCCCTCTGCGGGGCTGAGAAGGTGTCGGGAGGGAAACGCGACGTTTACGGCTCCGAGCTGTTCAACCAGCTTGAACTTTCCGCGAGCGCCGCCGTAGGCCTCCTTTCGGGCGAGATCCCCCCGCGCGTGTCGCCTACCTTGACCGGAGGCCTCGGCAACCCCTATCACCAGTTCTACTCTCCTCTCCCCTACGCGGCAGTCGGTGCCGTGGCCGTCATTTTGAAGGACGTCATCTCCGCCTACTCGGTGACCGTGATCCTGATGCTCGCTTTCGCGTTCATCTACGCGTTCCGGCTCGGGATGTACCTTACCGGTTCGGGGCCGTGCGCCGCGTTCGCGGCATGCCTCTACGCTACCGCTCCTTACATACATGCCTCGAGGACGCTTTCCGGTGCTTATGACGAATATTTCGCGTTGTGTCTTCTTCCCGCCGTACTTTACCACGGATTACGCGCTTTAGCCCGCCGATCCTGCAGGCAGTGGCTTATCGCGTCTTTTTTCTGCGCCGCGCTCGTCTTTTCCAATCTTTGGACGTCCTTTGCCTTCCTGATTTTCTGTGCGCTCTACATAATCCTGGCCTTGGCATCGTCTGCCGCCGGAAACATGGTAAAGGTCCCGAGACGGGGGGGCCTGCCCGGCTCCGGCACCGGCCGCTCACGGGAAACCAGTCCCGCCCCAGTTGCAGTTGCAGTTGCCGGAGCCGGCGACGATGCCCTAACCCCGCCCGAGACGGCTCCCGCTTGCGAATCCGATGCCTCTCCGCGCCCCCGACCGCGTAAATCCCGGTGGAAACCCTTCCTCCGCAGATCCGGCGTAGCGGCTTCAGTTGCCGGGGCGGCGGCGCTGCTCGCCATGTACTTCCTGGGGCCTGTGCTCCTTTATGACGCGGACATGACCAGAAACGCCTTCATCGGTCTGGACCGGCCGGGGGGCGGATTCGTGACGCCGTTTCTTAGCCTTTTCAGCATGAGGGACACCCCCTGGGACTGGAGCACCCAGTTCATTGACTTTTCCAGATACCAGGCGGGTCTGCTGATACTCGCTTCCGTTGCCGCCTACGGCTGGTACCGTTGCCTTCTGAAAGGCCGCCGGATACCGTCGCTCCCGCTCTTCATTGTCCCGGTCCTCATGATTCTGCTGATGGCCCGCCCGTCGCTTATAGACTTCCGGCTCCTGGACGCTTTTGCGGTTCCCCGCCACGCCTACAGGCTTTTAGGACTCCTGACTCTCGCGGGTACAGTATGTGGGGCTCTGGCCCTGAAGGACTTTTTCATGTCGAAGGCGGGCTTCACCCCTGCGGCCAAGGCCGTGACGGCGCTGGCCCTGTCCGGCCTCGCCCTGGTCCTGGCCTCCCCCTACATCTACCCGGACGGAGGCCGCTACTCCAACGTGACCTCCATGAGCTCGAACGATCTGCTCCGGCTCTCCAGCATGGACTACGGCGAGGCGGCGTTCCTCAGAAGGCCCCCGCCCGACGTCGGCTGGACGGAAGAGGACGTGAAGGTCCTGATGCGGCGCGGCACAGCCGGGGATGCGTACTTCTCCGTTGACCTGGGCGAGTACGGGGCCGTGGCGGGAGCTCCTCCCGGTGAGGTCCTGCTCGATGTCCTCCACTTCCCGGGCCTCCAGGACGTGACGGTCCGGGTGGACGGCTTCCCGGTCACTGTCGGTCTCGACACCTACTGGCAGCACAGGAGCTCAGTCCCGGCGCTGCCCGACGAATCTGCTCCGCTACCTCCCGGTCCAGGCGGAACAGGTCCCCCCGGAGCCTTCCACGGCCTCAAAATCACCGGTGCCCCTTCCCGAGGAATCCTTGAGGTCGAAGTGGAGTTCACCGGCATGGGCTGGGCGAACCTGGTCAGCCTCTCGGCGCTCCTTCTGATGGCCCTGTTCCTTCTCCTGTCGCTGAGGAAAAGGGGCGGACGGGACCTCGGCACCGGAAGTGCCGGGGTCCAGGCCGGATCCGCCGGGGGTTGCGGCGGAGGTTCTCCTGTCCCCGAAGACGGTTCTCCCGCCCCCGGAGAACCGGAGGCGGTATCCCCGTCCGCCCTCCGGAGGGATGATCCGGACCGCGATCCGGCACGGTGATCCGATGGACTCCCCCGCGCGGGCGCTCCCGGCATCGTCATCCGGAGGTTTTGAGGCCGGACGTGCCGTACGTTCCGGCCTTCTCGGCTCGGTCGGGCTGTGCGTCGCGTCCGTTCTGGTTGCCCTGACCCTCTGCGGCTCGGAGAATTTCGCTTTCGGCAGACGTAACAGCTTCACGACGGACCAGTTCAATAATCTGGCCCTTACCGCATCGGTTTCCGAGAGCCTGCGCTCCGGCGTGCTTCTCCCGCGCGTCTCGCCGCCGCTGTCAGGAGGTCTGGGGAACCCGTATCACCAGTTCTACTCCCCGCTTGTCCACACGGTATCCGCTCTGGTGTCGATGGCTGTCGGAGACGTCGTCGCCGGCTACTCCGTGACCGTGATCCTGCTTCTGGCATTCGCCTTCGCTTCCATGTACCGCCTCGGGCTGTATCTTACGGGTTCGAAGGCTTGCGCGATATTCGGAGCCTTAGTTTTCGTGACGGCACCGTACGTGCATGCGGACAGAACCCTCCGGGGGGCATACCCTGAGTATTTCGGGTTCTGCCTCCTTCCGGCGGTGACCTACCTGAACCTGAGATCGCTCTCGCTAAGATCGTACAGGCGCTGGGCCCTCGCGGTCATCGCCACTGCCGCGCTCATGCTCTCGCATCTTGTCACGGCCTTCTATTTCCTGTTTTTCTCCGCGGTCTTCATACTTTTTTCCGGAATATCATCTTTCCTTCAAGGTCCCGGACGCGGAATCCGCGTACGCGGCGGTAACCCCTCTTCCGATCTTCATGCGGCGGTCGGGAATCCCCCCAGGGGAAGGTGCCCCTTCATGCGCAAGGTTCTGGCCGCGTCATCCGTGGCTTTTGCGGCACTTCTCCTGTCCATGTGGTACATGGGTCCGGCGGTTCTGTACAAGGACCTGATCATGAAGACCGACATCATGGAGCGGCGCGCCCGGACGGTCGAAAGCGGCGCCATGACGCCGCCGCTGGTGCTTCTGAGCCAGCGGGAGCAGTCCTGGAACTGGGACAGGCAGTCCTGGGACTTTTCGCGGCTCCAGATAGGCCTTCTGGTATGCGCATCGCTGACGGCCTTCGCCGGGTTCCGGTTGGGTCGGGGCGGGGTCTACACGGTTCCGCTCGTTGCCGTTTCGGCGCTGATCTTCGTCTTCATCGCCTTCCCGGAGGTGTTCGGGCTTCCGCTCCTGAAGAGGCTTGACATTGCCCAGTTCTCGTACAGGTTCCTGGCCCATCTCGCGCTTGCCGGGGCGATAGCGGGCGCCGTTGCCTTAAGGGATTTTTTCGGGACCGTTCGGGGTTTCGATCCCGCGCTCAGAAGCATCGCGGTGCTGGCTCTCGCGGCAGTCTCCCTGGCGTTCGTCGCGCCGTATCTCTATCCGCTGTCCGCTCCCCACTTTACGGTCAGGAACATCGCTTGGCCGAAGATCGGGGCCAGGGGCTCGCTGGACTACGGTGAGAACGTCTACATGAGGACCCCCCCTCCGGAGGAGGGCCCCGCGTGGACGGAGACCGGCATTAAGGGGCTTGCCGCGGCTGACGGCAGGCCGGGAGACGTGCTGTTCAGGACGGATCTTCAGCGGTACCGGAGTGAATCACGGGTTCCCGGGGACGATGTCCTCCTGGAGGTTCTGTATTTTCCTGGGCTTCAGGATGTGGACGTGCGGGTGGACGGGCTGCAGGCGGATTTGGAGCTGGGCACCTGGTGGCAGAGGAGATCCGAGATGCACGGCTATCTGCTGAAAGATCCGGGAGCCTTCCACGGCCTCAGGCTCTCGGGAGCGCCATCGGCGGGCACGCTGGAGGTGCGGGCGAGATTCACGGGCTACCGCTGGGCGAACGCGGTCAGCCTCGCGTCCG
>JAISEQ010000097.1 GCA_031264045.1 Deltaproteobacteria bacterium | reverse complement strand
GAGGCTCAACGCCGCCTCGAGGGCCCGGAAGCCTTCGCTCCTCGAGTCCACGGTGCCCGTCCCGCCGGGGGCCGGGCTGTCCGAGTACCCGCGGGAGTTGCAGAGGACGTAGAGCAGGGCCAGATCCAGGCTGAAGCCCCCTGAGCTGATCCCGGCCCCCGCCGTGAACGTGTGGCGGTCCCTGGTGGGGACGGTGTAGTCGGCGTAGTCCCCCGTCATGGGGGACTGGGTGAAGTTGTAGCCCAGACGCAGGTCCAGCCAGTCGGCGGCAGCGTATTCCGCGCCGAAGGTGAAGCGCCAGGTGTCCTTCCAGCGCTTCGGGCTCTTCGAGACTGGGAGGGGATCGGGGAGCGTCAGCTCCAGGGTCCTGTACCTGGACCACCTCGTCCAGACGACCCCCCCCTCCAGGGTGAGGCTCTCGGCCGGGCTGTAGGAAACGCCCAGCGACAAGGACTCCGGGAGGGTCACCACGCCCTTGACCGTGCCGTCACGGAAGGTCGCGGCGAAGGCCTGCTCCAGGAACTGGTCGGGGGGGCCGACATAGGTGAAGTCCGCGCGACCCTCCGCCTTTATCCGGACCGGGGAGCGGTACTGCAGCCCGGCACTCCATTTCCTGCTGAACTCATAGTGGAGGGCGAGGTTGAAGCCCACGCCTATGTCCTCGGCCTTTTTTATCCGGACGTCCACGTCGGCCGCGGGCGGGGCGAACGGGATCCTGTTCTTCATGTCGAGTGAGGCGTAGACGAGCTCGATTCCCGCGCCCAGGGAAAGCCTGTCTGTCGCCCTGAACGCGATCGTGGGGTTAAGCGACGCGCTCAGGAGGTAGATGTCGTACACGTTGTAGCGTCCCGGCCAGTCGTCCGGGTACTTGTTGCCCAACCCGAAGCGGCTGAACTCCCCCACTCCCAGGAACCACCTCTCGGAGAGCTGCTTCGTGAAGTACGCGTGGGGGATTAGGTAGGCCGCCTTCTTCGTGTGGGTGACGCCTCCCTGCCCCCGCGAACCCCACCTCACGTCCCCTCTCGTCGCTATCACGGTGAAGCCGGCCATGACCCTCGTGCCGGGAAGCCGCGTTAGGAGGGCCGCGTTGTGGGCCACCGCCGAGGGGTCCGGATTCCTGGCCACCATGGCGCCGCCCAAAGCCGAGCCCCTCGCCCCGTAGTCGTAGATGGCGAAGCCCTCGGCCATGGCCGGGCTCGCGGCCCCGCCGACCGCCATGGCCGCGGCGATGAAGGCTGCAAGCGCCCCCGAGGCCGGTGCCTTCAAGCCTTGCCGCCGCCAGGGCGTCCGGCGCGTGAAACACGATCGCATTCTGTTCTCCTATCCCTCCGGTTCGGAGTCGCTTCGGCCAGGAGCCATTATACACCAGAGGGACCCGTATCCGGGCGGGCGGTTTCGGTCCCGCAACCGTGTCCACACGGGGGCCGGCCCCTGATTCGCCGATGTATCACGCCTGCCTACACCGTCGGGAGCGCATCGCGTAAGTCCGCGGCACAAGCGCACCTCTGCGGGACAAGCGAGCCTCCGGTGGAAAACATGCCGCCGGACCGACAGGGGAGGCACGGGCCGGAAAACCGGTGCTGGAATCAAGGCCTCCATCTAAACGATCCTACCCCCGTCTCCCAGAGAAACGCAATTCCCGTGCTGGTTCCTGGACACCTGGGCGTTGCGCCCGTCCCGCGACAGGACCGGGGAAGGCTTTCCGGACGGGGGAGCGCCGCAGGCGGGACGGCCAAAATTTTCACCGTCCGGATGGCGCTGGGAAAGGCGTTGCGGTAAGATCAGATGCACAATCTATAGTCGGTTCCCTGTAGCATTCGGGTGGAGGTAGATAAATTTTGCGATTTCGCCGTCAGTTAAGCCGATGGAGCTTAAGAGCTTAAGTTTCCAATCCTGGTTCTGGCAACAAGAAAGAATGTCAACGATTTCAAAAGGATTAAAAATCAAATGCAGATTATATCGCAAATAATATCCCTTAGGAGTCAAGGTGTATAACAAAGATATGGATAATTTAAATATCTGGCATGACAAATTTCATATCGAATGAAATTATATCTTGCAGAAGAAATAATCCCTGAATTTTAACAGCCATGCGGATATAATTAATTAACATCACCTTAGTGCTCCTCGCGGTCGGGCACTTGTACTCCTCCTCTGGGTCGGGCTTTAGTACTCCTCCTCGTCGGCCGACGCGGGCGGGGGGGCCGCGCTCGCGAGCTCCGGGAAGGGTTCGCCCGCCTGGAGTACCCTTATGCGGATGTCCGTCACGACCTCCTCGCCCATCTCGCGGTTCAGGAGCTCAATCCACTCCTTTTTCCTGTAGACGCAACGCTCCATCAGGTGCGGGGAGTCCGCGCGGACGTAGAGCGTCCCCAGCTGCTTGCCGCAGGCCTCTATCCTGCCCCGGTAGTCGGTCCCCATCATCTCGTTGAACTTCCTGTAGAGCCGCTGGTTGCGCACCGCGAAGTGAAGGAAGCCGTTGTTTATCTGGTCGTTTAGTATCGTGTCCAGAAGCTGCGGGAGGGGTGGCGGTTTTCCGGCGGTCCCGGAGCTCCTCTTCCTCTCCCTCTCCCTCTTCTCCTTCTCCCTTTTCCACCTCTCCCTTTCGAGGAAATCCGTAGTCAGGTCGTCCAGGATGGGGATGCCTAGCCTGCCGATCTTGACCGGCGGCGGCGCCGGAGCGCGGGGCGGTCGCCGGGCGCTGGGATCCGGGAGGTCACGGTGGAGCCCGGCCCCGCTCCCGTCCCCGGAGTAGAAGTAGCTCGTCTGGTCGGAGCCGGCGGGGGTCCGGGCCGCCCGTTCCCCGGGGCCCGCCGGGCGCGGTGTGGGTGTCTGGAAATTCATGCCAGCGTGGCGGGCGGGGCCAGGACCGTCGAAGACCCCGTTGCCGTCCCGGAACCTGCGTTCCCCGCGGACCAGTATGTTCTGCCGGTCGGAGAGCCGTTCGCGGCGGACGCGCTCCGTCTCTGCGGGAACCAGCTCCGGGGGGCAGGGGCCGCCCGTCCGGGCCCGGCGGCCGGGGGCCGCCCCGCAAGGGGGCGGGGGGACACGGACGGCGGCCGCGGCGTCCCCGCTTCCGGATCTTCCCGGCCCGGACGGGCGGTGGCCGGTTCCGGCAGAGGTCCCGGACGCGCCTGCCTCAGCGCGGGCGGGCGCGGCCAGGGCGCCCCCGCCCCGGCGTCCGGCGTGGCGGGAGGAGGCCTCCTCCCATATGACGCTCCTCGCCGAGGAGACGCTTGCGGAGTTCCCGCTCCCGGCCCGGCCCCGGGGGGGCGGGAGCCACGGGGGGGCTTTCCCGGCGGCGGGGGCGCCGGATCCTCCCGGAGCCCGGCCCTCCGGGAGGGGGGGCGCGTCCCTGGAAGGCGCGTCCGCTGCGCCCGGCGGGGCGGAGCCGCCTCCGCCCGGCGCGGTTCCGGAGCGTACGGGGACGTCCACGGTTCCCTCCCGGCCGCCGCCCGCCTCCCTACCGTTTGCGGCGTCCCCGCCGTCC
>JAISEQ010000086.1 GCA_031264045.1 Deltaproteobacteria bacterium | reverse complement strand
AACAGAGGGGAACAGAGGGGAACAGAGGGGAACAGAGGGGAACAGAGTGGAACAGAGGGGAACAGAGTGGAACAGAGTGGAACAGAGGGGAACAGAGTGGAACAGAGGGGAACAGAGTGGAACAGAGTGGAACAGAGGGGGAGGACGAGGGGACAGGAGGGAAGCCCACGAATGGCGGTGTCGGTTCCGGACGCGACCTGCGGATCCAGCTCGGGATAGTTTTCGCGAAATAACTCTCATGGACATATCCTGTCCGCTTGAATCCATATTGTATATCTTCATTACGTTCTTAGACGTTCAGAAAAGCACTTGAATCTCATGTGTTTGCTGTCGGTCCCGAACTGGCATATTTAAGCTTACAAGTAGGCCATGCGTTATTGTGGCAACGGATGGCGGGGATTGGTCTGAGCTCCTGCAGGGAGAGGTGACGGTGTCCGGAGAAACGGCAATCGGAATGTGCGGTTCTCTCATGGCGGAAGGACTCTGAATGTTTCTTTAACTGTATATCATTACTGAGCATCAAAATTTTTCATATCAATATGTTGTTGCTTGACAATTTCCATACGATCATAAGAATAATATTTTAAGACGTGTATCCTGTGGTGTGAGTTAATATTTTCATGATCTGGACTTTCCTGCGTAAATTATATCCAATCAGGTTTCGATCCGAATTGATGAATTTGAAGTGTAGCTATGCCATATGTTTAACCAGAGAAACACATGATGTCTTGTTTGGATAATAGCTATGTTGAAATATTTTAATTATCCAGATGTTTCAGCATTTTCCACTGGACATCTGTTTTGTTTGGTATTTTTCATGTTTCAACATTATTAATTCAATGAGATTGATGTTGACGGAACGTTGCCATAATTATTTGAATATTTGATATCCCATACGGTCATGTTAACATCATCTTTTGACGTCCGTTTCAGACAATCTCCAATAGAGCCGCCAGTGTTGAGACCCGGTATACTGTCCAACGTGAATATCAGTGGCGAAAGGACGGAATGGTTGTAACTATTAAGGATTGTCCATTTGTTCAAGTGGATAACATTGCGGCTTTCATGAGTGTGTTAGCCTTTTCTTAAACTGCTTGAAAGCCACATGGGATATACGTCATTCCGTAGCTGGAACTGCTTGGCGTCCATCGTTATTTCAAAATTATGACAAATCAGCATTGAATTTCAGCAAAAATAAATTCCGTACAACATTTCTGTGTCTTGAATGACGGAATTCAGATTTTGAAATAAGTCCATATAATTTTATCTGTCCTGGAAAATCATGCAAGGTCACGGGAATGAGCTAACTGGCACAGGCATTCCCATCCGCTCCTTTTAGCCTTATGGCCATTACGCCTTGACGCCTTCACGTATCCTGGCCTTTTCGGCCATGGGGGCGAAATCCTGCAGCTTCAAAGATTCTGGAACTGTCGGCCAGTCCGCAGTTTTCCGGACGCGTCCCCGAATCCGGCAGGTTTGCAGCGGATTTCGCGGCGGGGTTCCCTGAGTCTCCGGGCGTCCACGGAAGCTTTCCCGTGGTACGCCGTTCCGGCCCGTTCGGTTCCCCGGCGTTTCCCGTACGCCGTCCCGGGGGGGGATCGTTTGCGGAAGCGGCGGCGGGTAGGCCGGAGGGTCGCTCCGCGTCCAGTTGGGGACCCCGGCACCCCGGTCCTCCTCCCGCCGTCCTGCTCGGGCTTGTCAACGGCGGTCCGTGAAGATACACTTGACGGACTGCCCGGCGGGGCGCGAAGACCCGCCCGGTCGCCAGCGCTGACGGGCCGGCCGCTTCCCGGTCCCGGCCCCGGAAGGTCGGTCTTATGGAATACCAGGTGAGGAAGGCCCGCGCCACCGATGTGGGCCAGGTGTACGGATTGCTGAAGCGCCTCGCGGCGGAGGGGCTCCTTCTCCCGAGGAGCTACTCCAGCCTGTACGAGATGCTGCAGACCCTCTACGTGGCGGAGTCCGGCGGGGGCGCTGGGGGCATAATAGTGGGGGCGGGGGCGCTCCAGGTCTCCTGGGAGGACCTGGCGGAGGTCAGATCGCTGTGCGTGGCCGAGGGCTTCCGCGGCTGCGGGGTTGGCCGCGCCATTACCGCCGCCATCGAGGCGGACGCCAGGGAGCTGGCCATCAGGAGGATGTTCGCGCTCACCTACGTCCCGGAGTTCTTCTTCAGGCTGGGCTACCGCCAGGTGAGCCTGGACTCCCTTCCCCAGAAGGTCTGGGCGGTCTGCTTCAGCTGCGTCCACTACCCCGACTGTAGGGAGATAGCCGTGGTGAAGGAGCTTGATCCCGTCGTGAGCGGGACCGTCTCCGGACCCGACCCGCGCGTCGCCCTGGCCGAGGGCGCCGTGCCAGCCGTCCTGCCCGGTGCCCCCGTGGGAAGCCTTGCCTGCATCGTGAGGCCCGGGGCGGGGGGCGTGAAGCCCTAGGCGGGTGCCGGACATCGACCGGCCTCTGAACCCCGACTTGTTGCCGGCCGCCGAGCCGGGACCTTCGGCCGGCCGCCGAACCGGGAACCGTTGACCGGTGCTGAAGCGTGACACGCGTATCTGTTAATTTGGACTTACGCGTTATGGCCGATTATGCATGCTCAGTTTCAGTGCTAACTTCATCAGTGCATAACCTGACCCTTATCGCCCGTATTAATTCATAACCTATACCTTCTGTTGCGTTATCAGTTGCTTCAGGCCATGCGATTCTGGTTATTGCATTTCTGTCTATGTTGAATGTTGATTTAAATGCGTTGCCGCCTATTGATTTATAGATAATCATAGCCTGAATTTGCTTGCAAATTAATTATCGTTTCAGGCCATTTTTCATTATTTGTTGGGCGTGAACCGTAGCGCATGTTCCGTCCCGGATCCGCCCGCGCGTCGGCGTTCGTCCGGGACATGCCCGGGAAGGTGAGGGGTATGCCCGGGAGCTCGGGCCAGCGGCTCGGCTCCGGGGCATCCTGACCAGACGGCATGGGTTCCTCCGCGGACGGGGGGGGTGCCGGTTTCGGGTTAAAAAGGCGCACGGAGCGGCTTCCGGCGGCTCAGAACAGCTTGGGCGATGCCGGATCCGGAGGGGGCGCCAGCCTGTCCATCTCCTCCACGGTGGGCAGGCCGGACAGGTCCTCCAGATCGAAGGTCTCCAGGAACCTCTGGGTGGTGGCGTAGAGGATGGGCCGGCCGGGGAGCTTCTCCTCCCGGGAGGAGACCCTTATGAGGTCCTTCTCGAGAAGCGACCTCAACACCCCTCCGGAGTCTACGCCCCGGATCTTGTCTATTTCGGATCGTATGACCGGCTGGCGGTAGGCCACCACGGCCAGGGTCTCCATTGCCGCCCGGGAAAGTCTCGGGGCCACGCGCCTCTTCAGCCTCACGCAGTACATGGCCACCTCCGGACGCGTCCGGAACTGGAAGCCGCCGCCCACCTCCCTCACCTCGAACGCCCTGCCCATGGACTCGTACTCCTCCCTGAGCTCGCCTATGGCCTCCCGGACCTCTTCCAGGGAGTGCTCCCCCTCCACGGTCGCGGCTATCTTTTCCGCGTCCAGGGGGGACTCCGCCGCGAAAAGGAGGCCCTCCACTATGATTTTGAGGGGGAGCATGGGGTTTGAAGTCACCTCGCGGCCGCCGCCGGCCGGAAGGCCGGGACGGGGAAGCGGCCCGAAAGGGCCGTCGGGGGAAACGGGAAATGCCGGGGACCCGGAACTCGGAATATCTTTCGGCTCAGCTGTAGTCCAGATCCCCCGCGTCCTCGGCGTCGGGGTTGGCGAGGAAAAGGCTGGGGCCCCTGGCGTCCGCCTCGGTGTCCTGGTACAGCCTGAGGAACCCCGTGCGGGCCAGCTCGAGAACCGCGATGAAGCTGAGGGCGGCGTCCCACGTGTCGGTTATGGGCACCTCGGGCTTCAGGGGCTCGTCCGCCCGGCGGCCCGGAGGAAAGTCTCCGTGCTGCCGACCGTCATCTCCGGGGTGCATGCCGGGCCCGCCGGACGCGAAGCCCCCGTCGCCGGGATCTTCCCCCTGCCCGTCGGAGGGATCCCAGTCCGGCCAGGCATCGGGATCTCCGTCCGGTCCGCCGCCGTGCCGGGCATCCTCGTCGGGCACGGGCGGATCGCCGGATGTCGCCGGCTTCATCCCGCCGGGCGGGGGAGGGCTTGCCGCGGCGAAATCCCGGAGTCCCCTTGCGGCTGAAGGAGCCCCGGGAAAGGACAGTGCGGGAAGGGCTGGGGAATCAGGGGAGACCGGAGCGTCCTGGGGCAGGGGCTCCCGTCCGTCGTCCGGGACTTCCGGGCCACCCTCAAGGGCAATGGGCTCCCGTCCGCCGTCCGGGACTTCCGGGCCACCCTCAAGGGCAATGGGATCCCGTCCGTCGCCCGGGACTTCCGGGCCCCCCTCAAGGTCGAGGGCTTCCCGCCCGTCGTCCGGGACTTCCGGGCCCCCCTCAAGGTCGAGGGCCTCCCGTCCCTCGTCCGGGACTTTCGGGTCCCCATTGAGGGCAGGGGCCTCCCGTCCGTCGTCCGGGACGTCCTGGCCGTTTTCCTGCCGGCTGCCGGGAAGCACGGTCCGGTCGGCCGCCGGCGGGGAGCCGGGCAGGGCCGCGTCCGTGCCGGCATCGCTCACCGGGGCGCCGCCGAGGGTATCCTCCGGGACGCCGGACACGTCCCGGTCCCCGCGGGTTTCCACGTCCCCGTCCGGGAGTTCCGCCGCAGGGCCGAAAGGGCCGTCTCCGGCGGGGTCCTGACACGGGCGGCCCCGGCGGACGTCCGGGAAGACTTCCCCGGGCTCGACCGTGCCGGCGTCCGCTCCGCCCGCGAGGTTTCCTGCCGAGCCCGAGGGCGCGTTCCGGCCCCGCCAGGCTCCGGGGACCCCGGCGGCTGGATCCCCTCCGGCATCCGGGACTCCGTCCGGTGCGCCGGGGGCGGCGGGCAGCAGGTGCCGCTGGTCCGGGCCGGAGGTGCCCGCCCCGAGGTCTTCCTCCTGGAACACGCCTTCCCCCAGGTCCTCCGAGTCTCCCTCCTCGGGAACGTAGTCGGTCACGACCAGCGTGTCCGTCCTGCCCCGGCCGAGGAGTTCCATGAAGTGCGCGCTCCCGGCCTCAACGAGGAAGGCCCTGACGGCCCGGAGCTTGTCGCCGATCGTCATGGCCTCGACCCTGAAGTTTATGCCCCGGGGGACTTTGGCGGCCCGGCCCGCCAGCCCCCTCCAGGCCTCGACCAGCTCGAAGAGGCTCACCCGCACCGGGGCCTCCTCCGGAGGGGGGGCGTCCGCGAAGTCGTTGGGCATGCCGCGGGCGAAGACGTCCCGGTCGAGTATGTAGCGGTCGCCCAGCAGCTCCGCCAGCTGGCGGAAGCGGGCGTACTCCATCAGGGGCCGCACCAGCTGCAGCCTGGGGTCCTCGTCCCCGCCCTCCCCCTCCTCCCCCTCCCCCCGGAGGGCGTTCTGGGGCAGGAGGATCCTGGACTTGATGTTGGCCAGAGTGGAGGCCATGAGCAGGAAGTCCCCGGCGGTGTCCAGGTCCAGGGGCTCCATGAGCCTCAGGTGGTCCAGGTACTGCTCGGTTATGAGGCTCATGGGGATGTCGTCCAGATCCACCTCGTTGCGCTTTATGAGGTAGAGGAGCAGGTCCAGCGGCCCGTCGAATCTCTGCCCCTCCTGCAGGTCGAGGTTGAGGCTCATTCCGTCGCGGACTTCTTCGGACACGGCTGCTCCTCGCTCCGGCGGAGCGGGCTGGCGGAGGGGGGGATCCGGACGGCCCGGGGCAGGGGGTCCGGCCGGGGCGGGACCGGCCGGGCCCGGCGGGGAGGGACCGTTCCGGCAGGGGAAAGGCTGCGCCGCGCGCGGCGGGGAGTAAAGCCCGAGGCGGGAGGCGAGGGACCTCCGCGCCCGGGAGGGGCGCGGGGGCGTTTCCGGGCGGGGTCCGGTCCGGGTCCGGGAAGGCCGGCCGGACCTGGCGCCGGCCGCTACCCGATCAGCATCGTCTGGAGGTTCAGGATGATGAGCCTGATGGGGGCCATGATGACGCCCGTCAGCATCAGCAGCACGAGCGCCATGAAGAAGACGAAGCTGTAGCGCTCGCAGAACCACACCCACTTCAGGGGGAGCAGGACGCTCGCCACCCTGAAGCCGTCCAGGGGCGGGAAGGGCAGGAGGTTGAAGAGCCCCAGCCCGAGGTTCAGGGTGAAGCTCATGAGCATCATGATGAAGACGGGCCTGGCCAGGGACTGTGGCAGAAGGCCGAAGATGCCCGAGAAGAGCATCGTCTTGATGATCACGGCGAAGAGGAGGGCCAGGAGGAAGTTGGAGGCCGGTCCGGCGGCGGCCACGATGGCCATGCCGCGCACGGGGTCCCGGAAGCGCCTAGGGTCCACCGGCACGGGCTTGGCCCAGCCGATGAAGCGCGTGAACAGGATGCACAGGGTCCCCATGAGGTCCAGGTGGGCGATTGGGTTCAGGGTGAGCCTCCCCTGATCCTTGGCGGTGGGGTCGCCCAGCTTCCAGGCTACCCAGCCGTGGGAGAACTCGTGGACGGTCAGGGCGAACAGCAGGGGCGGGATGAGCAGGAGCGTCTCGCGGATGGTTTCTGATGTGGGCATTGGGAAGGCCGGTGGCCTGCGGGATCCGGGTCCGGCCCCGCGGCCGGGTTAGGGATGTGGTGGCCTGTGGAGGCCCAGGAGCGCCAGGGGAAGGGACCTGGACGCCGGGAAGCTCATGATGTCGGGGACAAGTCCCGAACGGGAGGCGGCCGCTAGGAGCTCGGGGAGCCTGGAGCGAGGGAAGCACAGAAGGAGGGTTCCCCCGGGGCGCAGGATTCTCGCCGCCGCCCCCGCCATGCTTCCGATGCCCCCGAAAAGCTCCCAGCGCCCGGAGCGGCCGGCCAGATCCGGGCCGGCGGCCGTCGGCGTGGGAACCGGACGGGAGGGCTCCCCCGGCGGGGGGGCGCCGGAGGGTTTCCGGGAAGGGCGCTCCGTCGGGGGGTCCTGGCCTGCGGGGGACGCGGGCGGGCCCGGCGATGCAGGGGGGGAGGGACGGCGTCCGGCGGCCGGATCGGGGGACGGGGACGCCCAGCGGGCGCCGGGCGTGGCGCCGACCGGGGCCGCGGCCGCGCTCCGCGCGCAGGCGGGGGGCCTTCCGGTGCCGGGCCTGAAGTAGGGCGGGTTGGAGCAGACCAGGGAGGCCGCGCCGCCCAGATCCGGCGCGGCGAGATCCCTCCAGTCCGAAAGGAGTGTCCTGACGGGAGGGAGATCCGGGACGAGCGATCTTGCCCTCGCGACGTTGGCCTCGATGAAGGTGCGGAAGTCCGGGTCCCTCTCGACCAGGACGAGCTCCCCCGCCCCCTTCAGGCGGCCTGCCGCCATGGCCTCGAGGAGCAGCACCCCGCATCCGGCCCCCAGATCGCAGACGGTTCCTTCGGCCCTCTCCGGCAGGAAGCGGGACAGGCTCACCGAATCTCCCGTGAACCTGTAGCCCCTGGCTGGCTGGGACCAGTCGCCGGGGGACGTCTCCGTGTCGGGGACGGGGGGGGGCATGGGCTCGGACGCGGGGTCGGGCGCGGGGAGGGGTCAAAATAATCCCCGGCGGAGGCCGGAGCCTCCGCCGGGGCGCCTGTGGCCCCCTCCCGAACGCCGCACTCCCGGTGGGGGGCCGAGGGCGTCACCATTATCCCAACTTCCCCGGAAAAAGAAAAGGGCCGCAACGGGATCCGGCCGCCGGGAGCTCAGGGTCTGTCCCCCGTAAGCCTTCCGGACGTACGGCAGGACGAGACGCGGCTTTCCGGCGCGTTTGGCAGATCCCCCGCGCTATTCGGGCTCCCGGGCTGGCGGGCCCCGGGCGTACGGCCCCGCCTCTGCGGGACGCCCCCGGGCCCGCGCCTCTGCGGGAGCGCGCCTTGTCAGGGCGGCCCGCCCCGGCGCTGCATGAAACGGTTTTCGGGAGGCCCGGAGGCGGACGGGAGTCCGCCGTTTGAGGCGCGGCACGGGGAGAAGCGGCGCCGGGGCCGGGGGGGACGCGGGGCGGCCCGGTTGCGGGACGGAGGCGGACGTTGAATTATGAGCCGGGGACGGATAGAATCGGACAGGCGGAGATTGCCCCGGGTCCGGGCCGGAAAGCCTCGGCCGGGGGACGGCCGCCCGCAACTGAGGATGTCGTCTGGCCCGGGACCGCCGGTCCCGGGCGGAAGGGTCTGTGTGTCTTGCCCATGACGGGTTCCAAGCTTTTTCCCGCGGGAAGTCCGCCGGTGCCGGAGGATCTGCTTGCCGACGTCCTGCTCGAGGGAGGCGTGGGGCTGTGGTCCCTCCGCTTGGGCAATGGCGGCCAGGACGACGCGGTGCTTATGCTGAACGCCGGCTGCGCGCGCCTGATGGGCGGCTCCGCTTCGGAACCCATGGAGGTGGCCTACAGCGTATTCAGGGACATGTGGGTCCACCGCGACGACCGGGACGGGGTGGCGGCGCGGGTCGCCGAGGCCGTGTCGGGAGCGCCCGGGAACTACGAGCGGGAGATGAGGCTCCGCCATCTCGGGACCGGGGAGTGGAGATGGTACCGCGCGAGCGGTTCCGTCTCCTCGCGCGACGGGGACGGCGTGACGCTTTTCGGGATGCTCCAGGAGATCCAGGACCGCAGGGTGGCCGAGACCGCGCTGGCGGAGGCCCTGAAGGCCAAGGACCATGCGGCGAGGGATCTCAGGGTGGAGCGAGAGCTTCTGGACGCCGTGATAAACGCCGCCTCCCTGGGCACCTGGGACTGGGACATCCAGACCGGCAAGGTGAAGTACAACCGCCGCTGGACCGAGACCATAGGCTACAGCCTGGACGAGGTGGAGGACACTGTAGAGACGTGGGAGAGGGCGCTCTTCCCGGAGGACCTGAAAAGGGCCAACGAGGCCGTAGAGGCGCACTGCAACGGGCTCACCCCCTACTACGAGGCGGACTTCCGCATGCGCCACAAGAACGGCTCGACCATCTGGGCCCAGGACCGGGGCCGCGTGGTGGAGCGCGACGAGCACGGCCGGGCCAGGAGGCTCATGGGCGTCATGCTGGACGTGACCCGCCAGAAGATGATCGAGCAGTCCCTGGCGGAAAACAACGACCAGCTGGAGCTCATATTCAAGGCGGCGAGGATAGGTGCCTGGGACTGGGACATCATCAGGGGGACCATCAAGTTCAACGACGTCTACCTGGACATGCTGGGCTACCGTCCGGACGAGATCCAGGGGACCATAGAGGAGTGGGAGAGCTTCGTGCACCCGGACGAGCTCTCGTCGACCAACGCTGCGCTGGACCGCGCCATAAGCGGCGAGGACGACATGTACGCGGAGGAGATCCGCATGCGCCACAAGGACGGCCACTCCGTCTGGACCTACGACTTCGGGCGCGTGGTGGCCCGCGACGAGGCCGGCACGGCGCTGCGCATGGTGGGGGGCCACTTCGACTTCGACGACAAGAAGAAGATGGAGCTGGAGTTCTTCGCCATGCAGGAGCACGAGCGGGAACTGAAGCTCGCCCGCGACATAGCCGAGGAGAGCACGCGGGCCAAGAGCGAGTTCCTGGCAAACATGTCCCACGAGATCCGGACGCCCATGAACGCCATAATAGGGCTGACGCACCTCGTGCTCGAGACGGATCTCTCGGGCCAGCAGCAGGACTACATAAGGCGCACGGAAGTGGCCGCCCAGGCACTCCTCCGCATCATAAACGACATCCTGGACTTCTCGAAGATAGAGGCCGGGAAGCTCGAGATGGAGGAGACGGACTTCAACCTGGAGGACGTCATGACCGGCGCGACGGACATGATGGAGGTGCGCGCGAAGGAGAAGGGCCTGTCCGTGACGGTGGATCTCCCGCCCCAGATCCCCACGAGGCTCCTGGGCGATCCCGTGCGCCTGGGGCAGATCCTGAACAACCTCGCCTCGAACGCCGTGAAGTTCACCGCCTCCGGAGGCGTCTCCATGGCGGTGTCGGTCCGCCAGAAGGACGGCGAGACCGCCCTCCTGTGCTTCGAGGTGAAGGACACGGGCATCGGGCTCTCCTCCGAGCAGATACGCCTCCTGTTCACCCCCTTCACCCAGGCGGACTCGTCCACAACCCGCAAGTACGGGGGAACCGGGCTGGGGCTCACCATCTCCAAGCGGCTGGTCGAGATGATGGGGGGGGAGATCTGGTGCGAGTCAGTTCAGGGCGAGGGAAGCGTCTTCGGCTTCACGGCCCGCTTCAGGATGACCTCGCCTTCCGCCTCCGAGGCCCGTCCGGCGGGGGCCAGGCGCACGCGGGAGGAGGAGAGGGGGATGCTCCAGGCCCTCTCCGGGGCACGGATCCTTCTCGCCGAGGACAACGAGGTGAACCAGCTCGTCGCCTCGCGCATCCTGGCCAAGGCCGGCTTCGAGGTGAAGATCGCCGGCAACGGCCTGGAGGCCGTGCGCATGGTGAAGGAGCAGCCCTTCGACCTGGTGCTCATGGACATCCAGATGCCGGAGATGGACGGGCTCACCGCCGCCCGCACGATCCGCGAGGACCCGGCGTACGTGGATCTCCCGATAGTGGCCATGACGGCGCACGCCATGAGCGGCGACCGCGAGATGAGCCTTTCGGCCGGCATGAACGATCACGTGAACAAGCCCATAAACCTCCAGGAGCTCTACCAGGCGCTCCTGAAGTGGGTGAAGCCCCGAGGATGCGGGGCGGCCGGCCTCGGCGGGGCGTCAGGGACGCCCGGCGCCGACGGCCCGCGAAGCGCGTAGGGGAGCCCGGACCGGGGCGGCGCCGGGAGCCCCGCGGGAAACGCCGCGCCGTCCCGGCGCGGGCCCTGCCCGGAAGCCTGACGCGGCAGCGCGGCGGCGGCGCCCCCGGACCCCAATCCTTTCCGCGTCCCTGCGGGACGCTCCCCTGACCGCCGTTTCGGTCCGGGAGGGCCGGGGTTCCCTTATTCCGGGTCCGGGGACAGGCCGCCTTGAAGGGGCCGGTCCCCCGATGAGGGACCTCGGACCGGGTCCTCCTGCCGCCCCGGCCGCTTTGCGGCCGTGAAAAGGAGAAGGCAGGCCTCCCGTCGCCGCCCCGGATGCGGGGCCTACGTTTCAGATTCCGCCCCCCCCGGCCTCCGCCGCTTTCTGGCCGCGTTCCTGGCCGCCGCCGTCCTGGCGCTCGCGGGATGCCACGACGCGAGGACCGCCCAGTCCCGTCCGGTCCCGCGCGTCACGGTGGAGCAGCTCCAGACGGAGTACGCGGCCGACCAGGCCGTTGCGGACCGCAAGCACAAGAGGAGCATCCTGGAGATCCAGGGGAGAGTGCGGGGGCTGGCCGAGAACCGTCTTGAACGCGTCCGCGGCGTCGCGTTCACGGAGAATGAAAGCCACAGCTTTATAGTGGCCTATTTTTTCGTCTCCGACTCCGCATCCCCAGAGGTGGACGCGCTCGCCGAAGGGTTGCAGCTGGTTCTCAGGTGCAGGGTGGACGGGAAGGACGGGGGCCTCATCCTGATGAGGAACTGCGGCTTCGTCCGCTGAGCTCGCGAGATGGCGGTCCGGCCGGGTTTGGCGGGGAGGGCGCAGCCATTCCTTCCGGGCCCGGATCCTCCCGGGGCTATCCGTCTCCCGCCAGTACGCCTCCCCCAGAAAGGCCCGACGCGCCCCCCTTCGACGGCTCCGCCGCCGCGGCGGATTCCGGGCGCTCCGGGAGCGCGCGGAGGAAGGGTCCTCCGGCAAGCCCTCGGAAGTCGGCCGCGGGAATCTTGCTGCCGCTGATTTTCCGTTTCCTGATCCGGGGAACCCGGAAAGCATGCCGGGCTCAGAAGGTTCCGCCGCGACTGAAAATATCGTCTGCATGGGCATCTTAAAAGTCCCAATCAGATTTTTGTTTCCTGAATGAATTTGGAAAAATAGGGTTTCCTGCACAAAATATGGTTTATGGCACAAAAATGAAAGGAATGTTTGGCCATGCCATAATGATGTTCTGTTTCCCATGAAATTATTTTATTTTTCAGATTGAGTGCGGCAACAGTTATGTTCTCATAATTTGCATTGTTAAAGATTTTTGGCGTAAAAATATAACTCTTTGACGTTAGTTACAAGTCCGCATAGTGGTCATTATCCATATGAGTCATACTGGAAATTTTGGTAAATTTTAGGCAGTTTTCTCTGTAAACCATTAGTCCAAACCCGATAATGTTCAAAAGTTTAATCGATAGAATTGCTTGAAGTCTCATTGGGAATGACTGATTCGCTCATTCCGCTTAAAACACTGAATCTTCAGGGATAAAGATGTAACCGGACAATGGAGAATGGAGCAAAATTTCTGGAAAATTTCCGAAGTTGAACTCCGAACAGCGGCTTCCGGCAATTTGACGATCCTGAAAAGTCCCGCCCCTGCCCGATTCGCGGCGGCGGGGTTCCTTCCGGACGCGGCGGACGGGGGCGGGGCAGGACGTTTCGTGCGGCAAGGCTGTCAGCCGCGATCCTGCCGCCGCCGTGGCTACCACCACCACCACCACCATCACCACTGCTGCTGCTGCTGCTACTACTACTACTACTACTACTACTACTGCCAACTGATGCTGCTACTTCGTAGGCGTCGCGGCAGGTTCATTTTCCTTTTTCGCCGCAAGGATGCCGCCGAGCTCGGAGGTCACGACGCCAAGGATGATTATGCCCGCGCCCGCCGCCGCCAGAAGCCCGATCTTCTGCCCCAGGATGGGCCACGCGAACGCGGTTGCGGTCACGGGCTCGAACTGGAAGCAGAGCATGGCCTGGACCGGGGTCGTGTACTTCTGGCAGGCGGTCTGGATGAAGACTATGCCTATGGAGGCCAGGAAGGCGCAGAACGCGAGGCCCGCCCAGAAGTGGGCGTTCGGGGAGAAGGGCTTCGCCAGATCCGGATGCACGGGGGGGAGGAGTCCGGACTCGAACACTACGGCGGTCAGGAGCACGAGGGGCACCGCGCCCGCGAACTGGAGGATGAGGAGCCTTTTCGTCAGGAGCGGGTCGTCTTCCCCCTCGGTGAAGCGGGACATGTATATGAGATAGAGTGCCCACATCGGTACGGAGAGGAGGGCTATGACGTCCCCGCTCCTGACGCCTTCGAAGGACGGGTTCACGAGCAGGTAGGCGCCCGAGACCGCGAGGAGGATTCCAGCCAGGTTGTAGATCTTGACCTTCTCGCGGAACAGGGCGAAGGAGACCACGGGTATCGCCGGAAGGGTCAGCGCGGCGATGAAGGACGCCCTGGGCACGTCCGTGAAGTTCACGCTGTAGTTCTGCAGCAGGTAGCCGGTCCCCATGAGGAAGCCCAGGGCGATCCCCCTTTTCGCCGTCCTCTTCGGGAGGCCTCTCAGGCACTTCCGGAACAGGGCCGCGGAGGCCGCGAGCGCCACCAGGAAGCGGCACAGGAGGAACAGCGCCGGGGACAGGGACTCCAGACCCCAGCTGGTGAAGATAAACGAGAGCCCCCAGATGGCCGCAGCCCCGACTATGGCCAGATCCGCCTGCCAAGCCTTCATTACGCCCACCCCGCCTTCCTACCCGCCTCCGTCCCATGAGCCGCCCGTTCGGCCCCGGCCGCCCGAGGCGGAAGGGGGGCCGCGCACAGTCCCGCAGGGCCGGTCCCGGTCGTCCCGGGCCTTTCGGCTCCGCCTATGCCCACATTTTACCTTACCTTCCCCCCGCGAAAAAGACTGACGGGCAGCCGGCGCTCGGGAGACTCACCGGAAGCCCGCGACTCGCTTCCGGCATTGCCTCGGTACGGTGTTCCCTGCGGTTTCCGGATATCGGGAGCTGCGCGGATTCCGTTTTCCCGGAGGGTCTTCGGCCAGTCCGAAGGCTTTCCGGCTTCCAGAGGTCCCGCCTGCTCCGGGAGGCGATCCGGAAGTCACGCGCCTCGTCGGCCGACTGCCCGGCCGACTTTCTCTTTCTCCAGTTTTCACGCATTTCCCTCGTTCCTTCTCTCATTTCCCTCGTTCCTTCTCCCGTTATCCTCGTTCCTTCTCCCGTTATTCTCGTTTCTTCTCTCTTTATCTTTTCCGTTCTTTCGATATTTTCTTTCTGACTTTCATTTTCTCTTTCTTTCGCTTTTTCTTTCCGAATTTCTTTCGTTATCCATTTCTTTCACTGTTTCTCGTTTCCTCTGTTTCGCTTTCTCTTTATTTCTCCCATCATTTCCGTCCATCTCCCTTTTCTCCGACAATTTGTCCCGGCAAGCGTCGCAGGCGCCTGCCATGGGGCCCAGTAGGGGCACGGAGCCGTTCCCGCGTATGTCGCTGAAATGAAACATCCCCAAAGTGAAGGAAAAAATTGAATTCTGAGATGTGACGGACCGGTTCGGGGATGTCGCGGACCGGCGGAGGGGAGTTACTTCGGGGGCGCCGCGAGCCGATACGGTAAGAGTGCCGTCGGCCGATACGGTGAAAAGGGCCTGCCGAAGGGCGGGCGTCCCGGGAGGGGCGGCGGCAGGACCTGTGCAGGCGGGGCGGCGCGGGTCCCCGCGCAGGGGCGGTCCGGAACGCCCTATTTCCGGGAGGTTCCGGACGCGGGCGCGTTCCCGTTCCGGGTCAGGGGCCGGACCGTGATTCCAGCTCGCCGGCACGGAACCTGTCAGGTTCCAGGCGAGCGCCGGGCCCCTGCCGGAAATCCGGCGCCGATGGCCGGTAAATCCGTGCCGGCCGGTTTCGGGGGGCGCGTCCCGTTTTTTGAATTTGATAAAAATGTTAGTTTCTGTTATTTAATGCAAATAGAGACATTTTCTGCGGCTTTTTCCCTGGCGCGCCGCACGGCCGGGTTCCCCGCACCGGCCGCGCCGCCCGGCCCCGGCCATAAGCGGCCCTCCTCCATGCCCCTGTGACCGGGACGCCGCCTCCCTTCGCCCCTTCCCGCAGCCCGGGGTCAGGCCCCGCGTTCCTGCCCCTGCCGGACAGGCTCTCCGAGCGAGCCCCCCGAATGCCTGGGTGCCCGGTTCCAGCGGGCGCCGGGCGGCGCTCCGGCCGCGGAACCGGAACGTCCGGGCGGCGCCCGGGTTTCCCGCCGCGTCCAACCGGGCGGCAGGCATCGCCCCCAAACGTCCGGCCCGGCCGCCGCGGCCCGTGCCGGTCCCCGGGCACCGGGCGGAAGGCGCAGCGGCGCCTCCGGCCGTCCGGGACTGTCCGCCGCCGCGAGCGGCCGGTGACCCGCCCATGTCATTCCGAGTCAAGATCAGCATAATAGTCGGCCTCTTCGTGCTCCTCTCGCTGGTGATAGGCGCGGCGGGCTCGGTGTCGATAAAGGTCCTGGACACCGCCCTGGACCACACCACCCAGGCCTCGGACCATTTCTCCATGCTCCAGACCGTCGCCTTCGACATCGAGGAGATATCGGCCCTCATACGCGACATGATGCGCACCGAGGACTCGAGGACCAAGGCCAGGATCCGCGACGAGCTGAACTCCGTGGCCGACGACCAGCTGACTCCGATTCTCTCGAGGTACTCGCCCCTGGAGGACGAGGCCTCGGTCTGGCAGAACTTCCTCGCCAACTGGAGCCTGTACATCGACAGCATCCGCAAGGTCGAGGAGTACAGCTCCGTGAACTCCGGGTACCTCGCGAGGAAGCTCTCCGAGGGCGCCTCCTTCAAGTACTGGATGTCCTACGAGCAGCCCATGCGCTTTCTGGCCGAAAAGGCGAGGCTTCTGGACAGCCCGGACGCCCGGGAGCTGGAGTTGCTGCTCCTCCAGTGCATCGACGCCGTGAAGGGGCTCCAGCTCTACGAGAAGCTGGGCGTCCAGGCCGACACCCCCGAAGCCAGGGAGGCTGCGCTGACCAGCGCCCGCTCCGAGATGGCCAGGGTGACCCGCTCCATGAACGCCATGGAGAAGATCTTCCTGAACCCCGCCGTCGAGGCCCAGCGCTACCAGACGGTGAACGAGGCCTTCGCGGCGGCAGGCAGGGGCAAGATAAAGTTCGGGCTGGAGGGCACCGCCGACTGGGGGCCGACCCCCTTCGAGATGCCGGACGACTTCAGCAGGCCCGATCTCTACGAGGTCTCCCACTACTACTGGAAGACCGTGAAGCCGATGCGCGGGGGCGGCACCGAGATCTTCAACCGCGTGGCCCAGCTGGCGGGCGACAACTCCAACTTCCTGGCCAGCCAGCTCCTTGACGAGCAGTGCGTCCCCCTGAACCGGGAGCTCAGGAGGGCGCTGAACCAGCTGACCGAAGCCGGCCGCCAGCGCCAGGAGTCCGTGAAGACCGAGGCCCGCACGGCCACCCAGAAGGCGCTCCTGGTCCTCTACATCGTGACGGCGGCGGGGCTCCTCCTGGGCATCACGCTCGCCGCCGTGCTTACCCACCACCTGGACAAGTCCCTGGCCGTGGTGACCGAGCGGCTGGGGGACGCCTCCCTGGAGGTGGAGAACGCGACGATACATCTGAAGGACGCCTCCCACTCCATGGCCGATTCAGCGAGCGAGTCGGCCGATGCCATCGGGGAGACCAGGGCGCTTCTGGAGAACCTGTCCGGCGCCATAGACAGGAACACCCGGCTGGCCACCCAGGCGGACGAGGTGATGGAGGACACCACCAAGGAGGTGAACGAGTCTGAGGAATCCATGGGCAGGGTGGCCGAGGCCATGCAGGAGATCTTCACTTCGGGGCAGAAGATAGAGAAGATCCTGAAGGCCATAAACGCCATAGCCTTCCAGACCAACCTCCTGGCCCTGAACGCCGCGGTGGAGGCCTCCCGGGCCGGCGAGGCCGGGGCGGGCTTCGCGGTGGTGGCCGAGGAGGTCCGGAACCTGGCCGTCCGGAGCGCGGACGCCGCCAAGGACTCCGCGGACCACATCTTCCAGATGATCCGCAACATAGACATGGGCAACAGCCTCGTGAGCTCCACCTCGGCCAAGCTGGCCACCACCGTCTCCCACATATCCACGGCGGCTTCCCTCTTCGCCGAGATGGCCGAGTCCTCCAAGCTCCAGGCCGACAGCGTGAGCGAGCTGAACGAGTCCGTGGTCAAGATGGAGGACGCCACCCACACCAACTCCGCCGCCTCCGAAGAGACCGCCGCCGCCTCCGTCAAGCTGCACGAGCAGGTGGACATCCTCCACGAGGAGATGAGAAGCCTGAACGTGATAACCCGCGGCTCCGAGGACTGAGCCGCTCCGGGCCCCATGCCGCCTTCCCCGCGCCGCCGCCCTCCGCGCCGCGCCCGGCGGTTTTCCGGACCGTCCGCCTTCCGCCCTCAGGCGCGCGGGCCGGCCGGTTCCGACTCGAGCCTTTCCTCCGGCTGACGCTTTCCGGCCGGGGGGAAGGCTTTTTCCGTCCCCGGCTCACGCGACCGCCTTCCCGGTCCCGTCCTCCCGCCGGCGGAGGCGGCGGCCCGTGCCGCGCTGGCCGCCCGTCCGGACCAGCTTATCATGAAGGGCCGATTCTGCTAGAATACGACGTGCAGACCCCCACGCTCCCGAAGACCACAGGAAGGCCAGATGCAACTCCCGATCAACAAGAACATATTCGTGAAGGACCTTGCCGATGGCATCGACTGCAACATCCCCCTACTCGTGGCCGCGATATACGAGGGGACCACGCGCCAGAACCGCAAATACCTCACGCTGAAGCTCATGGACAGATCCGGGACCGTCACCGGCAAGGTCTGGAACGACCCGGACAGGTTCCTGGCCAAGCTGGCGAGGGGCAAGGTGGCCGTCTTCAACGGCAAGTGCGAGACGTTTAACGACAGTCTCCAGCTGAAGGTGATAAACGTCTTCCCCGTGAACGACTCCGAAGTCGACATGTCCTTATTCGTCCCCGCTTCGGAACGCTCCGGGGAGGCCATGCTGGAGGAGCTCAGGTCGGTCATAGCCACCGTAGCCGATCCGGACTTCAGGGCGATGACCCTCGCGGCCCTGGCCCACCCCAGGGCGGCGGCCGGCCTCGTCCAGGCCACGGCGGCCAAGAGCTTCCACCACGCCTACGCCGGCGGCCTCCTGGAGCACACGCTCTCGGTGGTGAGGCTCGCGGATCTGGTCGCCGGGCACTACGGGAAGCGCCTGAACCGCTCGCTTCTCATATCCGGGGCGGCCCTTCACGACATTGGCAAGGTCTGGGAGTTCACCGAAGGCGCCGACACCGACTACACGACCGTGGGCAGGCTCCTGGGGCACCTGGTCTCGGGCCCCATATTCCTGGCCGAGGTGGCCCGGGACCTTCCCGGCTTCCCCGAGGAGAAGCTCCTCCTGCTCCAGCACATGCTGGCCAGCCACCACGGCACCAGGGACATGGGAGCGGCCGTGGAGCCCAAGATCATGGAGGGATGGGCCCTCCACTTCCTGGACAACATGGACGGGAAGATGGCCAGGATAGATAAGATGCTCGCGGCCGAGACGAAGCCCGAGTCCTCGGGCGCGGTCCAGGTGTGGTCCTCCTACGACAGGCTCCTGGACTCCCACTTCATGCGCACCCCCCGCTACGGCGAGGACGGGGACGGAGGCGGCGCGCGGGGGGCCGCCCCCCCCGCCGGCAGTCCCGAGCCGGGCGCCCCGGCGGGAAGCGCCGGGACAGGCGCCGGCGGCAGGGGAACCGGGGCAGCCCCTTCCGCGTCCGTGCCGGCGGGCGGCGGAGCCGGCGCGCCGGCCGCGCACGCCTCCCGTGCGGCCCCCCCCCCCGGCGGGCGCGTGACGCCGGCCCCGGCCCCCGGAGGGAGCTCCCTCCCGAGGCCGTGGGATGACGAGGAAGAGGACGACCCGTACCTGGACGGCATGGGGGAGGGGCACTTCGAGCCCTACATCCCGGAGAAGGCCCTCTCCGTCCCCCCTTCCTCCCGGTCCGGAGGTTCCGGGACGGCCGGGACGGCGGCGGACCCGGCCCGGGGAGACGGCCCGGCCTCCCCGGCCGGTCCGGACGGGGAGCCCCCTTCGGACGTCTTCCCGGATGACGATCTCCAGGGCCCGGATCCTGCCGTCCCCCCCCCGGACGATCTCGGGCCGGCGGACGATCTCCCCGTGGACGGCTTCCCCGGGTCCGGGACCGCCTTCGCCTCCCCGGAACGGGACGGCGGCCCGGACGACCGCGGCGGTCCCGCTCCTCAGGAGCGTGACATCCCCCCCGGGCCTGCCGCCGGCTGGCACGGGGGGCGCGGTTCCTCCCCGGAGGGCCCGGCCGGGGCATCGGGGGAAGTCGGCGCAGGCTCACCGGACGTACCTCCCGCCGATGCCCTTTCCCCGCCAGCTCACGCCCCCGCCGAGGTCACGGCGGAGATCGGCCCCGCAGACGTCCCGGAAGTGGATCCCCCCGCGGACGGGGCGGAATCCCCCGCCGCGTCCGCGGACACAGGCCCCCCCTCACCGGTGCCGGACGCCCCGGTCGCTCCTGAGGCCGGGGCTTCTCCGGCCCATGCGCCCTCCGCGGACGCGGGGGAATCTCCTGCCCCGGACGCTCCGCCGGAAGCGGACGCTCCTCCGGCCCCCGTCACCTCTCCTGATACGGATGCCACGCCCGCTTCCGGAGGCTCCGGCGGGCCGCCTCCCGCCGGGGCCCCGGATCCCGAGGTCCCCCCGACTTTCGGGAAGCTGTTCTGATGCCCTGGTCGCTCACCGGGGCCGACGGTCCGAAGAGGTCTCTGGAGGGGCTGCTCCGGAGCGGCAGGATCCCCCATGCCGTGCTCCTGACCGGTCCCGAAGGCGGAGGCAAGTTCACGTTCGCGAAGGATCTCGCCATGGCCGTGAACTGCGAGGCGCCGGGCGCTCCCGCCCCCCCCTGCGGGACGTGCCTGTCCTGCCGCAAGATTAGCGAGGGGAACCATCCGGATCTGAACGTCGCCAAGCCCAGGGGCAAAAAGGGCATCCACCGCATAGAGGACGTCCGGAAGTTCTGCGAGGGGCTCAGCCTGCGGCCCTTCGAGGGCCGGTACAAGGTGCTCCTTGTCTGCGGGGCCGACCGCTTCACCGACGAGTCGGGAGGTGCGTTCCTTAAGACCCTGGAGGAGCCGACCCCCAACACCTTCATAGTGATGACCGCCCCCGCCCCCTCAGCGGTCATGGCCACGCTGGTCTCACGCTGCTTGCTTTTCAGGATACCTCCCCTCTCCCGGAAGCAGATCCTGCTGGAGCTCTCCCTCAGGAAAGGCCTGACGGGCCCCGATGCCGAGCTTGCGGCCGGGCTTTCCGGAGGGGCTCTGGGGAGGGCCCTGGCGATGGACGCTGCCGCCGCCCGCACCTTCCGCGAGAGGATGGAGGAGGTGTTCAGCCGCCCGAAGGGGCCCCGCAGGCTCGTCAGGGCGCTGATGCTTTCCGGCGTCATGGCCGCGGACTACGACGCGCTTAAGGCCGAGAAGCCCGAGAAGGGGAGCGGAGACGACGAGAACAGGGCCGCGGCCGACTGGCTGGAGCTGGCGGAGCGCTCGCTCATGCTGTGGTGGAGGGACGCCGCCGTCCTGGGCGCGTCGGGCGACGAGGGGCTTCTGGACGGGCCTCCCCCGTCCGGCGCCCTCAGGTCCTTCGCGCGGGAACTGGACCCTTCGGATCTCCCGGCCTTCGAGGATGCGGTCGCGCGGCTCACCGACAGCCTCCGCCGCTTCATCCGCTCGGAGCTGGCCTTCGACAGCTTCTGGTCCTCCGTAATCGCCTGAAGGCCCGTCCCGCGCCGGCCGGGACCTCCTCCGGAGGTTCCGCCCGAAAGCCGTGGGGCCGGGGGGCGCGCCTGCGGCGCCGAGGCTCCCGGGGCGCCCGTCGGCGGTGCCGGGGAGTTTCCGTCTCCTTCGGGCGTCTCCGGTCCCTGCCGTTCCTTCGGCGGGTTCTCCGCCCGGTACCCCGGCTCTCCCGAAGCCGCCCTTCCGGGCTTTCCCGGTTCTTCCGGGTTTTTCCGCGCCCGCCTTTCCGTGCCCTTCCGGGCTTTCCCGGTTCTTCCGGGTTTTTCCGCACCCGCCTTTCCGTGCCCTTCCGGGCCTTCCCGGTTCTTCCGGGTTTTTCAGTACCCCCCTTTCCGTGCCCTTCCGCTCTCTTCCGGGCTTTTCCGGTTCTTTGAGGTTTTTCCGAGGACAGATGCCACCCAGAGACGACAGGCCGCCGGGCGGCCAGACGGGCCGCGGAACGCAGCAGGGCGCGGGTGCCCGCGGCCGGGAGACCGGCAGGGGAGGCGGCGGCAGGGGCCCCGTATCCAGGACTGGCCCCGGGCCGCGTCCCGCGCCGCGCCAGGACGGCGGCCGCTTCCAGGGCGACTCCCGGCTGATCCAGGGCGGCCAGAAGGTGCACGGGAGACGCCAGCCGCAGGGCCCCCCTCCCGCCCTGGCCCCCTGCCGGAGGAGCGTGAACGTCCGGCTGAGGGCCGGCGGGCAGATCCAGGCCTTCGACTGCGGGGACATGGAGCTGGAGCTGGGGGACTGGGTGCTCGTGAAGGTGGACGATGCCGTCCGCCTGGGGGTCGTTGCCACCATGCCGCTCGTGCTGCCCGAGGAGGCTGGGGGACGTCCCGTGTGCCTCCCCAGGAACCGGAAGCTTCTGCGGATGGCGGATCTGGGGGATCTTTCCCGCCAGGCGGAAAACGAGCTGGAGGAGCGCGAGGCCCGCGACTTCTGCATGGCCGCGGCGAGGCGCCTGGGGCTCTCCATGAAGCTCGTCTACGTCGAGAGGACCTTCGACCGCTTCAAGACCATCTTCTACTACACGGCGGAAGACCGCGTGGACTTCCGCCAGCTGGTGAAGGACCTGGTGAGGAGGCTCCGCACCAGGGTGGAGATGCGCCAGATATCGGTGAGGAGCGAGGCGCTCATGCTCGGCGGGAACGGGCTGTGCGGAAGGCCCCTCTGCTGCGCGAGCTTTCTGAAGGACTTCTACCCCGTCTCCGTGCGCATGGCCAAGGAGCAGAACGTCGCCATAAACACGTTAAAGATCTCCGGGGTCTGCGGCAGGCTCATGTGCTGCCTGGCCTTCGAGGGCCCCGGCTGCGGCAGGTGCTGCGGCAGGCCGAAGGACGGGGACGCCGACCCCCGCGGTGCCGGGGAGGGCGGGGACGGAGAGCCGGGGGACGCCGCTGGGGGGGAGCCGCCGGAGCCCCCCGTGGCGCGGGGCCCGCAGAAGTTCCGGGACGCCGACGTGAAACCGGCTCCCGGGAAGTTCCGGATCGAGGAGGATTTCCGGGAACGCGGGGAGAAGGCGGATCCCGAAGGGATACGGGATCCGGACGGGTTCCCGTTTCGGTCGGAGACGGCGGAACCCCCGGAGAGCGGGGATCCGGCGGAGTCGCCGGAGCCGGACGGGCCTGCGGGGCCGGGCGTGGCCGGGGATCCATCCGAAGCGGTATCGGGAGCGGCCTCCGAAGCGGACGCGAAGGAAGCGCCGGCTGCCTTTCCCGGGTCAGGCGGCGTTTCCGCCGGTGCCGGGGCAAATCCCCGGGAAAATTCAGGCGGGGACGAGCGGGGCGCGGATTCCGCGGAACGCGGAGTTCCCGCGGACGGGCCCGGCGGAAGAGGCGCTGCGCGGGGAGAAGAGGGC
>JAISEQ010000074.1 GCA_031264045.1 Deltaproteobacteria bacterium | reverse complement strand
TTTATAGATATATTGGGTTTTGTCCGCGTAAAGGTAATTTTTCTTTATGATGTCCTCAAAAGACCGATCGCTTACGGACAGAAGTTTCTGTTTCATTATTTTCACCCTCAAGGTCGCCTGTTCCCGGATCTGGCAGGTTTGCCGCGACATGGGCACCCTTGCGCGTACGCCCTGGTTTGCCGGCTTGGATGGTACTGCCGGTAAAGATTATTATCATAAAATGTCCCAGTTTACAACCATGCCATGATGCTTTGATGCAATTTCAATCCTGCTTTCGGTCGCCCCCTGTTCTTCTCGGGCACCCCCCCGCAGGCATTTGTTCGAAGCGCCGGAAAAGCGTCTTCGGCTCGTCCTTCGGCCTGCCAGGCTCAACTCCTTCGGCAATCTCTTTCTTGAAGACCGAAGCCGGATCGCGGGCTTCCCCTGAAGACTTGTTTTCGGCCGTGCTCCAAGGGACTTCAAAAGTCTTCAGCCGTGGAAGGTTTACTGAAGCCGCCACAGCTTGCTTCCCGCTGGCCTGACCTCCAGGTAGAGACCGAGGCCGCCTGCGTAGAGAAGTCTTCAGGTTTTCTTGCCGGAAGAGGCGCTTTCATCAGCTTGCGGGTGAGCATGGGCAGCCTCGCGCGGTATCCTGACGACGTCAGGGGGGATACCGTGCGACGGTCCGGTTGCCATCGGTTGATTTCGAAGGTTGCCGGAAATGAAAAACCCGGCTGAACTCTAGGTTCCAGCCGGGTTTCCCGTTGTTTAGCGCCTCCGCGAAAGAAGCCGAAAACAGATAATGGAGCGGGAAACGGGATTTGAACCCGCGACTTCAACCTTGGCAAGGTTGCACTCTACCACTGAGTTATTCCCGCGCGACCGGATCGCCGCCGTGGGGCCTGCGTCCCGTAGAGTGTCTTATACCTCAGAGCCGGGGCCCTGTCAACAGGAAAATGACCTCGCTTCCCCCCAGGAATGCGGAGGGAACGGGGGATCCGGCCCGGAAGGCACCGGAAACCCGCCTGGCAGGCCGGGAACGTCTGCGGGAGGGGCCGCTCCCCGAAAGATGTCCGGCGGAACGGGCGAACTGCCGCCCCGCTGCCCCGAAAGCCGGATCCGGTCCCCGTCCGGCTCACGGGCCGGCCGCCATGCCCTGCCGGGGGGGCCGCCGGCCCCCGTCCGGGCCCACCCCGGCCGCGCTCGGGAAGCGGGGCGCCTCTTCCGCGCCCAGCGGGATCCCGCTCCCCCCCATGGCCGGACGGCATGACCGGATCTCCCTTCGGGCATTCACGGTTTCCCGGAACGTTTCCGGACCTCAGGTCCGTGTTCCGCTCCCTTCCCCGTGCGCCGCCGCCTCCGTGCCTGCGGGGGGGGCTGCGGCCGTCAGCCCGTTCTCCCGGCGGCCCTGCGAACCCGGCTCCCGGGCGGGGTCCCCGGCCTCCGCTGCCCCGGCCCCGCCGCCCTTCCGTCCGGTCTGCCCGGCGCCCCGTCCGGGTTCCGTCCCGTCGGCGAGCAGGAGGTACTTTCCGAGGGTATACGCCCCCGAGTTGTACCAGCACAGGCACCATCCCGCAGGCCCGTCCAGGATTCCCAGCTTCAGGAACATCATCTTCAGGAACGCGAAGAACGCCCTCGCGAAGGCCTTCGCGGGGGTGGCAGCCTTCCCGCCGCCGCGGCAGTTCTCTGCCCAGAGCCTGGCGTAGAGGGCCTGCTTGTCGACGTAGGTCCCCCAGTCGGGGTAGGTGTGGTGGAAGACCCACCCCCCCAGCCTGGCCACGGGCAGATCCGTCACGGGCCTCTCGTGGACCAGGCCCACCCAGCGGACGTGATCCCTGGGGAAAAGCCTGACGACCCTGTCGGGCCACAGGGGGCCGAAGCGGAAGCGCCTCCCGAAGGCCACGTTCCTGCGGGTGAACGAGGCGGCCCTCCCGGATCCGTTCTCCATGTGGGAGGAGATCTCCCCGGCAAGCCCGGGCGTCATCCTCTCGTCGGCGTCCAGAAACAGGATCCATTCCCCCCTGGCCTCGGAGAGCGCCAGGTTCCTGGCGAGGGATATGTCCTCCAGATGCTCCGTCACCACCCGGCAGCCGAGGCTCATGGCCAGCTCGGGGGTGCCGTCCTCGCTCGCGTGGTCCACGACCAGGATTTCTCCCGGGAGACCGGCGAGGCTCCGGACGGCGTCCCTTATGTTCCGGCTCTCGTTCCAGGTCATGATGACGGTGGTCAGCTGGGGCATGGGGCAGGGCTCCTGGCCCCTTGCGGGGGCGGCTGGTGGGCATGGCCCGGGTGGGCGCTGGCGGCAATTATAGCACTGCCCCGCCGGTGGGGCGTCCCCGCGCCGGGGAAGGCGGGAGGTGCTCCGGCCGCCCCGGCCCGCCCGGCTGTCCGGTCCGTGACCGCCGCTTCCCGGTGCCGGCCTTCTTCCCGCCCGGCGGTCCGCTCCGGGTTCCCCTCCCGGAAGCGGGACCGGTGTCCATCTTCCGGGGCCTGAAGGCCCGCCCGCCTGTCCGGGCCGCCGCCCGCGGACGGGTTCCCGGCGTCCGGCAGATGATGGAGATGCCGTCTTCCCGTCCCGGAGGAAGTCCGGGCTTCCCCCCTTACCGAGCCGGCGGTCCGGACACGGGCCCGGTTCGGCGGCGGCGCCTTGCCGCCGGGCAGGATCTGCCGCGCCCGGCAGGCCCGTCCGGGTAGCTCAGGGCGGCGGCGCCGGCATCCTTCCCGGGCGTTCCGGATAACCGGCCGGCCGGTTCCGAGACGCTCCTGCCGGCCGCGCGAAACCCGCAAGCGCCAACGCCTGAAAGCCGTCCGCGATTGACGCCGGGCGGGGGCCTCTGCTAGAATGTCGGCCTCCGGACATGGGGTGCGCGGGGACGTCCCGGGGAACGTCCGCGCATGTGCCGGGCCCCCGAGGCCGAGTCTGTCCCCTGCCCCGGAGGCCGCGCGCCGGGGGGACGTCCCGCGCGCCCGGCCCGATCCTTCAGCCCCCTGCGGCCCGGCCGCCGGCGGGAACTTCCATGGATCCGGCGGCCTTCCCGGAGTCCGGGCTCCCCCCCTCTTCCTCCGCCGCGCGGGGGTCCCGCCGCCGCGGGCGGCGGGGGCGCGTCGTCAGGCGTCCGGGACGCTGGGCCGGCTTTCCGTGCCGGGGGGAGGGCCCGTCGCGGGCGGGGACGTTTCGCGCTGTCCGCCGATATGCCGGGGTCCAGGCCGGCGGGGGACGGCCCGCCCCGGGCGAGCGGGCGCCGCTGCGCCCGGCGGCCCGGATCTCCACGGCGCGCCTCCGGCCCGCCGGGGAGCTCCCAGTCATGATGTTCAGGAGGCAGGTCCGCGTCCTGGACCGGCGCCATCCAGGGGCCCGGCCGTTCCCCGGCCGCAGGCCCCCTCACGCCTCCCCTCCAGCGGGGGGCCGCCGCGAGGCCCAGATGAGCGAGAGTCCCCGGGTCATAGGTTTCGAGGTGGGCGTGGGCGAGTTCCGGATAACCACCGGAGACGTCGTCTACGAGATAAGGGTCATCCCCGAGCTTGTCCGGGCAAACACCGCGATGGGCGTCGTGAGCCCCGTGTCCTCCCAGCTCCGCGAGGCCCAGGCCGCCGCTCCTCCTGCCGCGCCCGCCTTGACCCCCCTGCTCCCCGCCGTCCCGGGCCTCCCTCCCGGCGCCGACGGGAGCGGCTTCTTCCAGGAGATCTCCCAGGAGCTTTTCGGCCGCATCGGCCAGCTCGCCCGCCAGCTCTCCATATCGGTCACCGAGCTCCCCGTCGAGGATTCCGGCCTCTCGCGCACGGGCGCTGATCTCGAGGACGCCAAGGGCCAGCTGGAAGAGGTCGTGGAGATAACGGAGAAGGCCTCCCTCCAGATAATGGACATAGCGGATCTGATTCAGGCCGACATGGTGAGCCTGAACGGCGAGCTGAAGGTCCTGGGCGATCTCGGCTTCCTGCAGGGTTCCGGCGCGGGCGATGCCGCCGCTCCCGGCGGCGGGCCGGAACCCCAGGAGTTCGAGAGGAAGTTCGCCAGGCTGAAGGAGCTCGCCCTCAGCCTGTCCTCCGCCGCCCAGTCCCTCCCCGACGGCGGGGGAGCGCCCGCCCCCGATCCCGGCGCCGCTCCCGCGGCCGTGCCGGAAGTCCCCGCGGCCACGGCGGCCCCGGTCTTCAGGGTGGTCTTCCGGCTCGACGTGGTCTTCCACACCCTCTACGAGTTCTGCACGAACGAGAAGGTGAAGGACCACATAACGAAGATGCGCCAGGACGCCAGCGAGGGCGGCTTCGACGAGGCAGGCGCGGGCGAGGCCCTCTCCGCCATGGCGGAGAACGCCGGCGAGGACGACGGCTACTACAACCTGCCCATCCCCGAGCTCCTGAAGGTCCTCTACGCCCATACGACCAGCGATGAGAACCGGGCCACCCTGAAGAAGATGAACCAGACCGCCGGCACCATCTTCCTGGACCAGGTGCTCCCCCTGGAGGGCGTCAGGGAGGAGGTCCCCGAGCCCGACGCGCCGCCGGTCCCGGCCGCGGCGGACCCTCCCCCGCCTCCCGCCGGGGCCGGTGCCCGGCCCGTTCCCGATCCCGCCTTCGGCGCCGTGAGGGAAGGGGCGGGGGAGCTCCGGGCGCTCGTGGGCGAGCTGGACGCTCTCGTCTCCGCGGGGGCCGGTCCCGGAGTCGGGGCGCGTCTGGTCCAGGAGGCCGGCGCATACACCTCCATCCTCACCAAGGACCGGGACGCGGTCGCGGGCGCCGTCTCGTCCTCCGAGGAGCTCATCCGCAGCACCACCAGGCATCTGACCAACATCATGGAGGCGCTGTCCTTCCAGGACCTTTCCGGCCAGCGCATCAAGAAGATAGTCGGCATGATTTCCGACATCCAGGTCCAGCTCCTCTCCATGCTGGTCGCGGTGGACACCAAGATAAAGGCCCATCACGACGACCAGGAGCAGAAGCGGCCCAGGGAGGAGACCGAGAAGTTCGCGCAGGAGGAGGTCGACAAGATGCTCGAGAAGCTCTCCGGGGAGGCCACCGAGCTCAAGGGCCCCGGCGCCGAGAACAGGCTGGACCAGGGCGCGGTGAACGATCTCCTTTCCCAGCTGGGCTTCTGAGCCGGGAGAGCCCCGGCGCGCGCAGTCCTCGCAGCCGCTCCCCTCCGTCCTCCGTCGCCTTTCCCTCCATGCCCCGTTCCGGCGCGGCGGGGCGCTCCGTCCCCGGGCTGCGGGGTGAAGGCCGCGGCAGTCCCCGCCGTCTTCCGCTCCCGGCGTCCCGGTCTTTCCGGGAGATTGCGGGCTCGGGGCTTTTCCCTAGACCGGCGTCGGCCGCGGACGGGGCTTCTTCTCCCGGCATTGTCCCGGACATCGGGATTCCTGCCGCTTCCGTTCTCGCCGCCGCCTCGGTCCCTGCCTTGTCCCGCTTTTGGGCTTGTCGGCCTTAAGTCCCGCTTCCGCTTCGGCCCCGTTTCTTCTTCGCATTTCCGGTTCCCCCGGCTTTCTCGAAGAATTCGCTTCCTGCTCCAGCCTTCCGCGTCCGCCGCCGCCT
>JAISEQ010000056.1 GCA_031264045.1 Deltaproteobacteria bacterium | reverse complement strand
CCCAGCGGGTTCCGGATCTCGTGGGACACCGTGGCCACCATGCGGCCCAGGTTGACGAGCCTCTCCGCCTGGTTGAGCCTCTCGTTCAGGGCAGCCTTCTCCTCGTTGCGCCGGCGGATGATGGCCTCGCCCCTGGCCACGACCGTCCTCAGCGCGAAGGTGATGAAGATGGTGGCCCCCACGGCGATGGCCAGCGCCGCGTACTGCATGGCGGCTATCTGGCGGTACTCGGCCGTGACGTCGCGGGTGATCGCCAGCACCCCCGAGACCCCCGCGGAGGCGTAGTCCTCCATGGCCTTGAAGCACCTTATCGAGAACTCTCCCCGGGGGAAGAAGCCGCCTATCAGAAAGCTCCCCTCCTGGCGCCTGATGGCGGTACGGGAGAGGAGCCTCGCCCGGTACTCCTCGCGCCCCGCCCTCCCCGTCTCCCTCCAGACGCTCATAAGGCCCCCGTAGACCCCCGGAGCCCTCATGGGGCCAGCGTCCGGCTCGGGCATGACGGCGCGGTTTATGGCCTCCAGGTACGCGCCCATGGGTTCCGCGAACTCCCCCTGGGGCACCAGCTCGCCCGTCTCCGGGGAGGGCCGGTAGACCACCACGGGCTCCGAGGAGTCCGACGAGTAGATCCTCATCCCGAACCGGGGCTCGTAGAGGTCCACCCGGCTGATGTCGAAGCCGTAGACGGTGTCCTCTATGACCGAGTTCAGCATCGTGTACACGTCAGGGTCGGAGAGCCTGGCGTTGCCCCTCACGGTGTAGCTGGGAAGGAGGAAATAGTTGAACATCTGGTAGTTGAGATTGTCCATGATCATGACGGTGTCGTCCACGATCCTGGAATATATGATGTCCTCCGCCTTGGTGCTCATGATGACGGCGAGGGAAAGGCAGCTCGCGAAGATGACCGCTATGGCCACCGACGAGAAGTACTTGACCAGCCGGAACTTCTTTTCCTGGTCCTGGCGGCCCTCCGGGTGCTCCCCGGCTCCCGCCGGGCTCCCGAAAGCCCCCTCGGACTTGGCGGCCTCGGCCGCGAGCTCCCCGAAGCCCGCAGACGGGAGGGGGCGGGCCGGCTTGGCCGCATCGGCATCGGGGGAGGACGGGGGACCCGAGGCATCGGGATCATCCGCGTCACCGCCACCGTCCCCTTCCCGGTCACCGTCCCCTTTCGGGTCACCGTCCCCTTTCGGGTCACCGTCCCCTTCCCGGTCACCGTCCCCTTTCGGGACACCGTCCCCTTCCCGGTCACCGTCCCCTTCCCGGTCACCGTCCCCTTCCCGGTCACCGTCCCCTTCCCGGTCACCGTCCCCTATCGGGACACCGGAGCCGGAGTCCCCGACTTCGCGCGGGATTTCAGGCTCGCCGGAGGGATCGCGCCCGCCGAAGTCCTCAGGTTCCCCGGGGCCTTCGTCCCCGGCATCGTTCAGGACTTCGGCAGCCCTGAGATCATAAGGAGCTCCGGGAGCGTCCGGACCGGGAGAGCCGGGAACGTCCGGACCGGGAGAGCCGGCTCCGCCCGAGCCTTCGGAACCCGTGTCCACGGGGCGTATGTCCCCCCCCGAGGCCTCGGGGGGAGGCGGCCACGAATCCCCCGCCTTCGGGGGGGAGGGGTCCTGGTGGCGCTTCACGAGGGGATTCGGCCTCCGGGTCTACTTCACGATGTACTTCTTCTTCACGGCCAGGCCCTTGGCGTACCTGTCCCTGAAGTCGGAGTAGCCCTGGCGGCCCATGAGCCCGTAGGTGAAGCGCTTGCCGAGCTCGACGCCCGGCTGGTCCAGGGGGTCCACGCCGTACAGGCTCCCGGAGACGACCGCGGACACCTCCAGGGTTTGGAGGAGATAGCCCACGGTGGCGGCGGAGATCTTGGGGAGGGAGAGCGTCATGTTGGGACGGCCGCTCTCGGTCAGGGCGCGGGCCACCCCCTGGCGCTCGCAGGTGATGAGCTCGCCCAGGCTGTGGCCGCCCAGGTAGGCGAGCTCCTCGTGGTCCTTGAAGATGGGGGGGATGTTCACCTGGTGGCGGTAGTTTTCGGGCCCCAGGAAGCAGATCGTCTTCTCCTCGGAGCCCTCCATGTACATCTGGAGCTGGCTGTGCTGGTCGGTGGCGCCCAGGGCCTTCACGGCGGTCTGGCAACAGGGGTTGGGGGAGCCGTCCAGCTTCACGGCCTTCCCCAGCGACTCGTTCCAGAGCTGGCCGAACCACTCGCCGGTGCGGGAAAGGGCGTCCGCGTAGGGCATCATGACCAGGATGTTCCGGTTCCTTGCGGTGGTGAGCATGTAGTTCAGGCCCGCGAAGACGTAGGCCTTGTTCCCGGAGGGGGGCTTCCTGGCGTCCTCCTGGGCCCGCGCCGCCCCGGCCAGAAGATCGGTTATGTTCACGCCCACCATGGCCAGGGGGGCTATGCCCACCGGGGACAGCACCGAGTAGCGGCCCCCGACACCCGGCGGCACGGGGAGGGAGCTGAAGTCGCCCTCCTCGGCTATCTTCCTCAGGACCCCGCTCTCGGGATCCGTCGTGACCAGCAGGTGATCCTTTATCGCGGAGCGGCCCAGAGTCCGCTGGAGCTGGTCGTAGACTATCATGAACTGGCTCATGGTCTCGGCCGTGGCCCCGGACTTGGAAATCACGTTGAAGAAGGTGTTCTTCAGGTCGAGTCCCTCCAGGACCGCCGCGAAGCCCTCGGGGTCCACGTTGTCGCAGACGATGAGGCGCGGCCAGCCACGCTTGGCGTTGGGGAGCTCGTTGTGGTTCAGAGGCCTCAGGGCGTTGAAGACCGCGAGAGCCCCCAGGGCGCTCCCCCCTATCCCCAGGACCACCACGTTCTCGTAGCGCTTGCGGCCCATCTCGGCCAGCTTCCTGGCCGCCTTGGCCGTGTCGGGGTCCCTCGGCAGATCCATGAAGGGAAGGGTCCCCTTCCTGTAGCGGGCCTCGACGTCCTTGTGGGCCGCCCCAAGAAGCGCCTTCATCTCCGTGAGCTCTTCCGGCCCCAGCCCCTTGGCCCCGACGGCTTCCGAGGTCAGGTTGTTGTAGTCCAGGGTCAAGAACTCGTCGGCATCCTCCTTAAGAGGGGGTCTCGGCTTTTTTTCAGGCATTACGGTCCCTTTCTCCGGATCGGAGTCACCCGCCGGGCGGCCCGGGCCCCCGTCCGGACCGTGAAGGCCCGGGCCGCCCCGACCGGGGTCAACGCTACAAAGAGGGCCTGCCGTCCCCGGGAAGGCCGGGCGGGGCCGCCCGTAAGCCGGACGGCGTGACGCCGTGAAACGCTTCCCTATAGTTTAACTTAATTCCCGGGAAATTCAAGCGGAGGAAAGCCCCGGGTCAGGGCGGCCGAAAGAGGGCTCCCGGGACCTCCGGGACATGTTCCGCGCACGTCCCTCCGGAGCCCGGGCAAGGCCCGCGCTCCCGAAGCGGCATGGCCCCGGAAGGGGTGCCGGCCGGCAAAATCTCTGCCAGAACTGCAATCCCTGAAGGGATTCGCGCGTCCAGGCCTCCCTGCCGGAAACCCCCGGGACCGGCCCTCACGGCCCTGAAGCCCAGAAATGCCCCCGCCCCCCTCCCGCCCGGTCCCGACCGGGAACCCGGTCTTCCGCCGCCGTTCCCGCCCCGGTCCTCCGGCCACCCCGGAAGCCGCGCCCCGACCTCCCCGGCCCGCCCGGGTTTTTTGATTGAAAGTGTTGAACGCGAGTGGGATAATAACTACAATTGTCGGCAGTTCCATACCTTTGAACGTCCGGCAACGGCCGCCTCTTTTCGCCGCAACGGCCCGGCCGCCAACGGTCGATACGCCAGAGGCCCCCATGACTGCCACCGAAGACAAGCTGAGGAAGATCGCCCTTGAGGTCCTCGCCATGGACGAGGGAGAGCTCATGCAGCTCCTTCCCGGCTATCAGGATCGAATGGAGAACTACGCCTCCATCCACGAGTGGGAGGAGGCGGTGCTCCTCTATTTCCTCATAAACGGCTACCGGATAAAGAACATCCAGTTCTGCGAGAGGGTGAACCAGCTGAACGCCCGGCCCAAGCCCCCACGGGACGAGGCCAAGGGGAGACGTCCCAGGGCCGAGCTGAGCCTGATCCCGCCCCCGGAGGCGGGCGAGCCCTGACCGGCCTCCCCTTGGCCGGCCTTCCGGAGAGTCGGCGGCAGAACCTCGGACCCCGGTCGGAAACCCTCAAGCACGGAGTCCGCAACACACGGGGGGAAACCCCCTGACCCGAAGCCGCCCCGGCGGCCGCGAGGTTTCCGGACGCATCCGGCCTTTCCGGCCTTCGATCTTTACGGCATCCGGCCTTTCCGGCCTTCGATCTTTACGGCATCCGGCCTTTCCGGCCTCCGATCTTTACGGCATCCGGCCTTTCCGCCCTTCGATCTTTACGGCATCCGGCCTTTCCGCCCTTCGGCCTTTACGGCATCCGGCCTTTCCGCCCTTCGGCCTTTACGGCATCCGGCCTTTCCGCCCTTCGGCCTCTACGGCATCCGGCCTTTCCGCCCTTCGGCCTCTACGGCATCCGGCCTTTCCGGCATCCGGCTTTTCCGCCCTTCGGCCTGTACGGCATCCGGCCTTTCCGCCCGTCGGCCTCTACGGCATCCGGCCTTTCCGGCCGTCGGACTTAACGGCATCCGGCGTTTCCGCCAGTCGCACTTGACGGCAACGGGCCGTGCGGCCGTACGCACAGAACGCCGCCGGGCGTGGCGGCCGTGGGCCCG
>JAISEQ010000431.1 GCA_031264045.1 Deltaproteobacteria bacterium | reverse complement strand
GACATCGGGTAATTGCATAACAGGTGCTTTTCTGAAGTCACCAAAATGAAAATTGAAATGTAATTTGAAAGAGGAACAGAAATATAATTTGAAAGAGGAACAAAAATGAAATTTAAAAGAAAAATAGAAATGAAAATTGAAAGAGAAATGGAAGTGGAAATGGAAAAAAAATCGAAAATTTCTTTATGATACGCAAGCAATTTATAATGATGTTCAATACATATTAAGTTTTTAGAAAAATATATCTTTGGATAACTCTTGCCGAGTTATTTCTTAATTCAGAGTAAGCATAAACTAAATACACGGCAATTCATATTTTTTCCTAACAGGATTAACAACATCACTATGCCAACGGTGACTTTCTTTCTTGCATCTTAAAATTGCAAGTGCCTGCGCTGAAGCCAGGTTCCAGCGCATCCCCGATATTTTTAGCCTGTTTCGAACTATATTCATATTAGAGCCTTCAAGCGCTCCACTATCAATACAATACCCACTTTTAAGGTATGATTTATAATCGATTATGTTAAAATTTTTATCAAGAAATCCTGAAACTTTTATTGTTTTCAGCGGCCTTTCAAGTTTGACTATCTCCTGTCTTATTCTGTCATATCCGCTTTCTAGAATTTCATCACAAATTCTAGCACACCATTTTCCGCATGCAACTTGATCTTTCTTGAAATACAACTTTCCTAAATCCAATATTTTCTCTGATACATGGTGATAGTCAAGTATATGTTCAGCATCAGGAAAAAAAACAAGCACCATATTTGAAATCCAATCAGCTCCATCGCTTAGCACCACAGTATTTTGAAAAGTTCCATATCCGTTTCGATATGCATTCTCAAAAAATAACTTTCCGAATTCAGTTGCTGATCCTATATTGGAGGAGTATTCCTTTTTAAGTATTTTGTGTTGAATTCGTTCCTTTACATGCCGATTCTTTCTTATCATATTGAGCATATGTCCAGAATCAAACACCATACCCAATTTGTGTTCGCGCCAACCGGAATCAGAATCATCATTTGTCTTTTCCCTGGTATGAACCATTGCGCCATCAGCCTGCAGGTACAGTACCCCGGAATATTTTTCAGCAGGAAAAGGAAGAGTGCCATCCAAAGATAACTTATGAATGTGCTCTGCCTTTTCCATGTCATGCTGAAATACTATGTTACCAACATGCGAAGTTACGTCACTAACAGTACAAGCATCGAGTTTTATATCACAGTCATCTCTAAGATTATTGGAAGCAGCAAGGAAAGATCTTGCTTCTTGGGCTTTTTCGCAAACTTTTAGCATTGCATTGACTGTTATTTTAAAAGGCAGATTAGCTATGCCAATAAGCTTGTCCAAAGGGTGAACCCCATAGCGACCCTCTAGCTGGAAAAGGCGCGAGCGATCTTCTTGTGAGACAGGTGTCAGAAGATAACGCCTAATGGTAAATTTTATAAATTCACCTTGAATAGTTATGGAACTGCGCACATTTGGCTTTAAATTAACGTTTAGGTACGCATATTCTTGAATTGCATCTTTTATGATTTGCCTCTCATCTATATCAGATATGAAACATGTTATAGCACCAGAATCAGATTTAGAAAAATGTTGAGTGAAATTACAAGAAGCAATTCCTATGTCATCTGATGAGTCACCATATGGCATATCAGATGTTTTGAAATCCAATTTATCCAATAAATTACGATACAATATACCGCTTTCCATTATTTTGACCAGGGAATAGGATTTTGCTGGTCCATCCCATAACCTCCTCAAGCAAGATACCAACGAAGGGACAGCACCATAAGCCCTCCGGAAAGGTAATGGAATTCCGCACTCCTGCTTTGCAGGGTACCCCTGCCCCGCAAGCGAACATGCGCAGCATATTGGTTCGGACAGGATGCGGCATGTCATGGTTCATGGAGGCAGCTTGCTCTTCCCCCTTCAGGGAAAAAGCGCCGTGACAGGGACGATGCGCGGCCGTCTTCGCCCTGAGCCGTCTCAAAGGCACGTCTCGGCACCGCATAACGTCCGGACTTAGAACATTCCGATTCAGGCCGGAACCCATTCGCGAAACGTGAATCATTGCTTCTCCGGCGGAGCTCCCCTCATCCCCTCCCCCAGGATCATCCTCGCCCCGTCCGCCGCCGCCGGGTCCCCCTCCGACTCGGCGAAGACCGCGAAGGCGTCGCATACGGCGGTGGCCTGGTCGTAGTCCCCCCGTGCGGCCAGTCCGGCTATCACGGCTTCGGCGGAGGCCCGCTTGGCAGGAAGAAGTCCGGGGCAGGCGAAGGCGCCGACGAGCAGGGCGGCCGACTTCCTGAAGTCCTTCGCCTCCGCCAGGAAATAGGCGGTGATGGCGGCGGCCCGCTCGCCGGGCCCGCACGGAAGCTGCCCGGAGAGCCCGCCGACGTCAGGCGGAACCTGAGGAGCGCCGCCCTCCCGCCCCGGGCATGGGCCGATGCCGCCTACGGCGGGACGCTCGACCGCTCCCCCCTCCCCGGCGGGGCGGGAAGCCCCTTCCCTCCCCCGCACTTCGGCAGACATCGCCTTGGCCAGAGATTCCCAGGCGGTCATGGCCCCGGCAACGGATTCGAACAGGAGCCTCACCATGGCCTCGGTCCTCCCGGAAAGGCCGAGGCGCACCAGCATGGCGTCCAGGAGATCCGCATGGAACCCCGGGTCAGTCCTCAAGGCGACGAGCTCACCGAAACAGACCTCGAGCTCCTGGTCGAGCCCGGAGCCGTCCGCCACGGACTTGAAAATCTCCAGACGGAGGAGGGCGGACGCCGCCCCGGCGAGCTCGCGGGTCCTGGGAAGGGCCATCGCGGCCCGCAGGGCAGGCCGGACGGCACCGTGGAGGTCGGCCTTCTGTGTCCTCAGGATGAGATCGTGGAAGGCGGGGGCGAGGAAGTGCTCGGTGAAGACGGGTTCCGCCAGCAGATCCTCCGGGCACAGGGAGACGGCGGCGGGAATGGCGGCCCAGAGCCTCTCCTCGGAGGCCGACGCCACCAGGGCCGCTGACCAGGCGGCATAGAGGAGCCCCTCGGCCCCTTCGCCTCCCCTGAAAGGCCCCTCCGGATCCGAGAAGAGCCCTGCCAGATGCCTGAAGGGGAGCTCCGGGTCCCAGGACGGGGAGCCGTTTCCGCACGTGCCTTCCGGGGGCCCGCAAGAATCGGGGCCTGCGGCGGCTCGGGCAAGCTCAAGGGCTGCGAGGAGCGCGGCCCGGCCCCGGACGGTCTCCGAGGGGAGGGCATCGGCTATCCGCTTCCCCAGACATCTGAAGGCGTGGGCGAAGTGCAGGACGGGCGGTCGGGAGCAGTCGCGGGCGAAGACGGACGATATGAGGAAGCGGAAGAGCGCCAGGGCGTCTCCCCCTAGAAGCCTCCCAGCGGACATCTGGAGGCAGACCGCCTCCATGGCGCCGGGGTGGAGCTCGGCGAACGGCAGGGTCAGGGAGAAAGGCAGGCTGCTCCAGAAGCCGGTGTTGGCCGCCCCGTCCCTTCTGGTCCCCAGAGTGAGGAAAAGCCCGGCCATCTCCTCCTCCCGCGCCCTGGCGAAAGCCCGGCCTAGCCTGGAGGACAGGGTCTTCAGCCTGGCCGGATCCGGGGCTCCGGGGCCGGTCATCTTCAGGCAGTCCAGGACCCCGTCCTCGTCCAGGTCCTGGAGCACGGCCAGCGCCGGGACGCTCGCGGCCTCGCCGCCGTCGCGCATGTGGAGGGAGGCCTCAAGCACCCCGCACGAGAGCCTGAGGGCCCGGAACTCCCCGCCTGCGGGCGCAACGCCCAGCCGCTCCTTGATCTTCAGGAGCTCCACCAGGCTGATCCCTTTCAGGGCAGGATCGCTCAGGCAGGCGGCGAAGGGCAGATCCGCCAGAGTCTCGTCCGGGATCCGGCGGACGAAGCCCGTCACCGTCCTCAACGCCCCCCCGAAGGCCCCGAATCCGGGTCGCGGGCCCCAGGAGGGAGGCTCGGGACGGACCAGTCTCAGGCTCAGGGCAACGAAGGCCAGGGTGAGATCGGGCACGTCGGCCAGGCCCTTCAGCGCGAGGAGACGGGCGAGGAACCTGTCGGCCTCCCTCGCGCCGCCATCCCCCATGTTCTGGAGGGTCACGGCGCAGGTCGCCAGGGCTCCCGCCAGAAGCGGGGCGAGCCGTTCCCGGTCCGGGAAAGTCAGAAGCCCTCCCGCCAGGGCGGCGGCCGCCTTGGGATCGGGAGGAAGGCCGACCGCCAGGAGCCGCAGAAACGCGAGGAGCCGCAGTCGCAGCGCCTCGTCCGGCACCCCCTCCCAAGGAGCGTCGAGGGCCGCGGCGAACAGGGCTTCGGGCCCGGTCCCCTCAGGAATGGGCGCCTTTCCGGAGGCTATGCGGTGGAGCTCCCTTGCAGCGGCCAGGACAGGCGGCTCTCCCGTGACCGGGGCGTCGTCCGCGCCCCCGAAGATCCCGGGATCCCGGAACACGTCCATAACGTCTGCTGGCGGGGCCTCAGCCGCCCCGCGGAAGACCCGTTCCCAAAGGGAGACCCTTCCGGCACGGTCCATGACGCGCCTTACGAATTCCGGGCTCTCGCAGAGGTCGTTAACCGCGACAGGATCCATCGGCTGGCCCATCCCCCCCCGCGCGCTTCAGACGCGCACCCCTGACAAGATGACGGCATCGGAAGAAGCGGCGACAGGGAGCCCTCTCCCGGCACGGATGCCGAGACGGGACATTATCGCAAACCCGCCCCCTATTGCAAGCGGGCATGCGGCATACGCTTCCCCGCCAGGCCGGCGCCGTCGTGCCGGCATACCCCGGGGACAACGAATCCGAAATCGCCGGAAAGGGAAATAACGATGGTTGTCGGCTTGAACGCCGCTCGCCGGTGGGAATGCCGAACGGCGGGAAAGCTGGGGAAAGCGGGAGGCTGACCGGGCAGGGCACGGAATTCGGGAAGTCCGGGAAGAAGGAGCCCGATGCGGAGAACCTGGAGGAGCTTGGGGGGGAAAAAGGCCGCCGGAGACGGCGCTGGACAGGCCTTCGGCCCCCGCCGGCCCGCAGGCGGGCGGGCGTTTCCCGGTTCGGGCCCGGCTAGTGGCAGGTGCGGGGCGGTATGTTCCCCATGAGCGAGCGGAGGCGTCCCAGGCACTCCTCCACATCGGGATCGTGGCTGTAGCGGTCTATCTCGCTCACGAGCAGCCAGGCCTCGGAGGCGTCTCCGCTGTTGTAGATGCCGGCGCACAGCGCCGCCGCGGCCCTGGCCCAGTTGGGGAGGAACGGCGGCTCGCGGTGGACGTCGGTGTCGATGGCCGAAAAGTGGCGCCTCGCCTCGTCCAGCCTTCCTCCCGCCGCGTAGTAGGACACCAGGTTGGTGGAGGCGGCGAGTTTCATCTCGAGACCCGTCTGGGAGCAGTCGGAGCTCCCGGTTATCCGCCCGTAGACGTCCGAGATGCGGCCGGGGTCGCCTTTGACCAGATAGAAGGGCAGGATGTTGGTCTCGACGAAGAGGCGGCACTGCCTCACCACCGGGGAGTCGCGGAGGGGGAGGACGGTCTCGTAGACCTTTTCCATCTCGGAGAGGGTCTTGTCCCCGGGCCTCTCCAGATAGGCGGTCACGATTGTGGCGGCCGAACGGGCCTTCCAGTCGTCGGAATCATCGGGATAGGGGAGCTTCACTATCCTGCGGAAGACGTCCATGGCCTCGGGGAACCTGTCCTGCCCGGCCAGGGCCGAGACCAGCTCGAAGGCCGCCTCGGCCGCGAAGAAGACGGTCCTGGGGTCCTCTGCGTAGCTCTCCAGGGGCCTGAGGTAGAAGACCCCGTCGGTAGCCCTCGCGTCCGAACGGCTGCAGCGCATGACCAGATCCCGCGACAGCTCGGCCAGTCTCGCAAACTCGGCATCCGTGGAGCAGTTTTCCACGAGCTCCAGAAAGAGCCCCTTCACCTCCTGGTTCCTCTCCGTTTCCATGAGATCGGAGGCCAGCGCCCTCACCGCGCAGAACTGCATCTGCAGGACCACGTCCAGGCAGTTTATCTTCCGCTCCCCGGACGTGGAGGCGAGAGGCCGGGGCGGGTTCCGGCGGGCCAGATCGAAGGGAAACTGCTGTCCCAGGAACCTCATGGCCGTGGCGATGCCCGAGAACGGCGGAAGCGGCGGGACCTGGAGCCCGTCCAGGCCGCCCTCCCTGGCAAGCTCGGTCCGGAGCCCGTCCACCAGCTCGGATATGAGATAGTAGTAGGGCATGGCCTCGTCATGCCTGCCAGCGGAAAGAAGGCTGAAGAAGAGGTTGAAGGCCGCCGCCGCGCGATCCGTCTGAAGCTCCCAGCCCAGGCCCTCCCCCCTTATTGACGCGAAGGCCCGCTCGGCAGAGTCCGGGTCCTCCCTCAGGGTGGCCAGAAGCACCAGGAAGGCCCCGGCCCTGACCGAAAAGGTGTCGCGGGCGTCCGGGTGGATCTTCCTCTCTATCTCGGCGATGCTCTCCCTGGCCCTGTCGTACAGCCCAGCCAGGCAGAGCCCGTAGAGGGAAGCGGTCCTGGTCCTCAGGCAGGCGGCGGCCAGGCGGACATGCTCGGTCTCGTCCATGCCGTCCTCGAAGGGCGTGAGCTTCTCAAGGGTGTCCACCGCCGCAGAATTCTCGTTCCGGATCCTGACCAGGAGGTCCTCCACGGGAGGATGCATCCGCTTCAGGAATTGACCGCGGGACAGCCTCTCCACCTCGGACGCGTGGCCTTCGACTTGGTCCAGGAGGCGGTCTATGGTCCGGTGCGTGTCCATGCGGGGCCTTTCAGCTCGAAAGCCGGTACCTCCGGGGGACGCGGCTGAAACGGGGAAAAGCGTGCCGGCCGGTTTCCAGGAAAGCCCGGAAGGGCCGCCTCCGGTTCCGGCAGGCTACGGACGGCGGTCAGTTAAAGATTAAAACCTTGCCCGCGCCCTGTCAAGGCCATTATCCCGAAGCCGGCAAGGGCGTCCGGTAGGGCCGAACCGTAAGATTCGCGCAGGTTTCCCGGCCCGGGCCGCCCGGATGCCGGAACCGCCCGATGAGGCCGGACAGCCGAAACGCACGAGGCACAAACGGGCTCAGGCCCGTGCCTTTTGCCGGAACACCGTCCAGCCGCCGTGCCGCGCAACCCTCCAAGTTCCGTCATGGGAGATGCGGAGGACTGTCTTGTCGGGGGACAGCCAATACAGCCGGCCGGAACGGCGTCACGGCGGGAAGAACGCCTTGAAGGGGAAAAAGCACAAAATGCCGAGTTTGTCAATTTCCGTTTGAGGACAATCTGGCGGAACACAGCTGAGCAGGCAATGCGGAACGATCCCGCGAGCTCCTGCATCCGTCGTTTCGGTCATCACCGCTTCCTGCCGGGGCCCTGTAATTTTTCACGGGGAACGTCGGACCAGAGGCGAAATCGACGGGTCGGCGGCCCGACGGATTGGACAGTATCTTCCAGGGTACATGCTGGGACTTCCGGATGTCCCGCCGGAAAAGCCGAATGGAGCCGCTCGATGAATTCCGGATCCTTCACGGCCTATCAGACGGGCCGGTCATGACGTCAGCATTGACAGTTTCGGAACACAAGAATCTCAAGCGTCCCTGTCGGGCCGCTCTGGGTCAGGTGAAACGGCACCGGCCGCGCGGATTCCGAAAAACAGGCATACGAGCGCGGCACCAGACGCAAGGAAAATCATGAACGTGATAGGCATCGCGACGGTCTCGGAAACGGCGCTCAGACCGGAACTCACGGCACCGGCGGCGGCGAACTGCAGAACGCCCAGGACCGACGAGGCGCTTCCTGCCTGTCTCCCGCAATCCTGCATCGCGACGGCAACGGAGTTCGCTATTGCAAGAGGAAACGGTGCAAAACTCAGAAGAATCAGGAACAGAAGCAGACCGATTCCGGGAAGCCCGGAAATTTCACAGAATACAGTCACCGAGAACGATGCCGCGCACATCCACGCAAGGGTTCCCCGCATGATTTCGAGCGATGAGAAATGCTTCAGAAGGATGTAGTTTGTCTGGCTTGCCAGTGCCATTACAATTGAAAATGATGCAAAAGTCCAGCCGTACTGGGCCTCGTCGAAGCCGTATTTCCCCATGAGGAGAGACGGCGAACCGCTTATGAAGGCGAAGATGGCACCCCCCCCGAAGGCGCCCGCCAGGGAAATCCAGCGGAATACAGGACGGCGAAAGACTGTCCGAAAGCTGGCAAGCGATGCTGCTAGCCCCTGCCGGACACGTCTCTCCTCGGGATGCGTCTCCTGAAGGCCGAAGCGGACAGCGGCCAGCGAAAGAAGCCCCAGCGCGGTCATGAAGACGAAATTCGATCCCCAGCCCGAAACCTTCGTGAAATATGCGCCCAGGACCGGAGCCACCACGGGTCCCACGGACTGTACTGCCATGAGGATTGTGAAGACCTTTGCCGCTCCCGCGAGGTCGTAGGAGTCGCGCACCACCGCCCGGCCGATGATCATGCCGGAGCATCCGCCTATGGCCTGCATGAACCTGAGGGTCAGAAATCCCCCTATGTCCCTCACGAAGATCATAAGCGCCGTGGCCAGTATGTAGATGACAAGTCCCCCGTAAAGAGGGATCTTCCTGCCCAGCCGGTCGCTCAAGGGACCGTACAGAAGCTGTCCGAGGGCGAGACCGAAGAAGAACACGGCGAGGGTCATCTGGACGGTCTCTATGTCCGTGTTCATGTCCGCCGCCATTGCCGGGAATGCCGCGAGGTACATGTCGGTCGAAAAGGGTGCAAAGGTACCCAGCAGCGCGAGTACGAGCGATAGCTTGAACGTGGAAGGCACGGTGCGCGGGACGGTTTGAACTGGACCGGTCATCTAATCACTGGAATCCTTTCCCCGGACGACAGGAGCGTCGCTCCGGGACCCCGGAAGGGCAGAAGCCCGGTCGGGGCGGGTGACGCGGCATATTACCGCAGGACTGACTCAAAATCAATCATGACTGTCGAAAAGGCTTATGCCATAGCCATTTGCGGAACGCGAAAAACTGGAGAGACGCGAGGCTACGCTTCCGCGGTTCGCGCACCCGCAGGCATGCCCTGCGAAAACGCGACAGGAAGCAGGAAAAGGTCAAAGCTCGGGGATGGCGCCCTCCGGGGAAGCAGCCCGGTCAGGCGCGCCGGCGGAACGTGCGCGTTGTCGGAAAACGTCCAGCGGGGCGCGGCTCGGCGCGGCTCTTGGCCTTACGGTGCCGCAGGACGTCCGGAACAGGGCCGGAGCCTCGGGGAAAGGATCCGGAGGGAGGGGAGGCATTCAGGGATTCACTACCGGCATTCTATTTCCGGACGGCAAAGTCGGGACGCACAGGACAGGGCGGGCGGTCGGGGAGCCCCGTTCCGGGAGCGGCAGGTAAATGCGGGGGCAGGGTAACCGGGACGAGGGACAGGCCCGGAAGATGAGAGGCATGTGCGGTAGCAGGGGGTGGAGGCCGTCAGCGGGCCGATCACGGGGAACCCGGAACGGCTCGTCGGGAGGAATGCGAAACCCGGGCAGGGCACGAGCTCCCGAAGCTCAGGAGGAGGGTGCGCCTGGCCGTACCGTTCAGGACACCTAAGCTACCGGAACGGGGGACTGGATAGAGGCTTCTCGGCCGGAGGAGCCGGCGGGAAAAGGCCTCGGCCAAAATTCCGGCACGGAGAAAGGCGTCCGGGCTGCGCTGTCCGTCCGCCCCTCCGGGCAACCGGAGGATGACCGGGCATTGAACGCGGGTCGGTCCGGCTTTATCAGGAAACGTAAGCCTCCGGTTGCCGAAAAGGAAACAGTGGGCGGAGCCGGAGACGGTCGGGAGCGGGGGGCTCCAGTCCGGCGGGAGGGGAGCGGTGCCTCCCGGCGAACCGCGCAGCAGGCGAACCCGGGGAATGGCGGTGCGCCGGAGCCTCCGGAAGCGGGCTGCCCGAGACCGCCGGGCAGGCCTGCGTCCCCGGAAAGGACAGGCTCCGGGACCGTCGGGGCCAGGCAGCGCCAAAGGCACAGGGTACGGCGACTTATTCGGGGAGCTGGATTCCCGCCTCAGTGAAGTACCGGACGGCACCGGGATGGAAGGGGGCGGAGTTGCCCCCCAGCATGTCCTGGGGCGTCAGGTCGGACAGGGCCGGATGCAGGCTCTTGAACTCGTCGAAGTTGACGAATACGGACCTGGTGACGTGGTAGGCGATGTTCTCCGGGAGCCTGGAAGATGTCACCAGTGTTGCCCTGGGCCCGAAGGTCAGGATATCGCGGGTTGAACCCTTGTAGGTGCCTCCCTTGATGACAGCGGGGGGGTAGAAGGGGTACCTGGCCACGAAGGCGTCCACCTCGGGTCCGGTGACCGGAACCAGGCGGGAGGTGCAGGTGTTGGCGGCCTCCTGGATGATGTCGTTGGGGTGGCCCACAACGTGGACGAAGGCGTCTATTCTGCCGTCGCATAGCGCCACGGGCATCTCGGCGGGCTTGAAATCGGCCGACGAGCTGAAGACGCCGGGGGTCCAGCCGTACTCCTTCATCAGGAGCTCCAGCGTGTTCCTGCTGCCGGAGCCGGGATCGCCCAGGTTCACGCGCTTGCCCCGGAGGTCCTCGAAGCTCTGGATGCCGGCGTCTTCGCGGGCCATCAGGCTGAAGGCCTCGGACTGGAGGGAGAAGAGCACCCTCAACTCAGGGTCCGCGCCGACCGCCAGGAACTGTGCGATGCCATTGTAGGCGTAGTTCTGGACGTCCGACTGGACGATGCCCATGGACAGCTCGCCGGAGCGGACGGCGTTCACGTTGAAGACCGAGGCGCCCGTGGACTCGACCGTGCAGCGGATGTTATGCGCGCCGGCGCGGCGGGTCTTGCCCAGCAGGTTGCAGATGATCCCGCCCACCGGGTAGTAGACGCCGGCGGCGCTTCCGGTACCCATGGTCGCGAACTCCTGCTGGAGCTGCGCGCCCTGGGCATGGAGACGGACTGGGGAGGCCAGGGTGGCGGCCGCCAGAAAGGCGACGGCTGTCATCGCGAGAAAGTTTCCCATGGAGACTCTCCTTGCGGTTTCGGGGCACTCGAATTGCAGGAGTTCCAGGCGCGGTACGTCCCTGCACGGGAAGGCCTGGAGGCGGACCCGGAGCAGGCATGAGCGTACCGGCGAGGCACAGAAGCAGCCACGCACGTCCGGCTTGCGCTGCGCTACTGATGGAGCCGGATAGGGCTCTGGTCCATTCGTTGAGTATTATATCAGAATCGGAACCATATTCAAAGAGGAATTGAGAGTCGGATTGGAATGAAGTATATGAAGGCAAACAACTGACAATGCGATAAACTAATAATTATAAACAATGATTGAATGACTATCAAAAAGAAAGTCAAGTGAATGGCATATCGAAACTTTACGGTATTCAGCATACTGAAGGACAATCAATACGGACCTAAGGGCACTTTTCTCTAAACGGGTCCGTTCAGTGAACTTGTCCAATAACCTCCGGAAGTTCTCGCTATGGTGCCGAACACAATAATTTTCAATGTATTCACCGATATTCAGGGAAAGGCAAGGGATGCCGCTATCAACGGCCAGCCGCGATGAGGCAATTCTGTCTCTTCAGCCGGGGCCGCCTTACCGGAGGAATCCCCTCCCCGGACACCGGAGTCAACGGAAAAGAGCGTTATTCAAGGACAGCTGTTGTTAAGACAGCACATGAGCAAACAGTTAACAAAACTGTAGGACAATCCCAGAAAAATATAGCTGTCATTAACAGAATTATTGTAATTTATGCTTTTGGAAACACTGCTCGATAACCGCCATGACATCTTCAAGTTTATCAGGACTTTCCAAGACAATCTCGACATCTTCAGTTCCGCAATGATTGACTCCATCGACTGATTTAGCAATGTCTCACAGCTGTCCTAAATAATCACGTAACCCTAGGAAAAACCTAGACTTGAACCCTCTAAAATCGGCTATTTCAAAACAAACCCACCCTCTCCGGCCCCCCCCCGGCC
>JAISEQ010000408.1 GCA_031264045.1 Deltaproteobacteria bacterium | reverse complement strand
GATCAGCCTGACAATGGAAACCAACCGCGGGACACGCGGGGTTAGCCCGGACGTTGATCTGGCGGGCCTGAGACGCCTTGGACGGGAAGCCCCTGGGCTTTAGCCCGGGGTATGTCACCGCGGGGGTGTCCCATGCGGTCTTCGAGCGGTTCGAACCTTCGGGGCCTCGCCCTGCTCGCGGGGACGCTGTTTCTCGTCTTCGCGGCGGCCGGCCACTCCGGGCCGGCCGGGGACCGGGGCGCCGGACGGGCGGGGGTGCCCGCTCCCGCCGGTGAAATGCGCGGCGCCTCTCCCGGCGTTCCCGGAGAGCCTGCGGCGGGTTCGGACCTTCCGCGCGCCTGCGGCGACGGCCGTAACGGGCACGGGCTTCCGGCCGAATCCGGAGGGGGGGCACCGGCGTCGGCGGAATCCGGTCCCGCCCTCTCCACCGGCGCCCTCTGGCCGCCTGCCGCGGATCCTCCGGCACATACGGCGGGGGCGGGACGGCCCCCCGCGCGCGGGGGACTGCCCGCCGCCCGATACAGGCCCGCCTGGCCGTACGGGGAGCTTTCTCCTGACCTCGGGGCGATGCTCGCGGAAGCGGAGGCGCTCTCAGACGGGGCTCGGTACCGCGAGGCGGCCGGGGCCTGGGGGAGGCTGGCTGAGGCGCTGCGGAAGGACGGGGGGCCGGGGGACCCTCGGGCGTTTTCGGCGGACGTCCGACGGGCCGCGGAGCTGTACGGCATCCGGGAGGATCGGGACGCGGCCGGGGCGGCGGCCGCGTCCGCGAGGGATGCGCTTTCGGCCGGATCGGGACGGGACGCGGCCGAGACGCTGTTCGCGGCGCACGTTTCCGCCCTCCTCTCCGGTGACGCCTCCGGGGCGGCGGAGGAGCTCCGGGAGGTGGAGCGGGCTTCCGGGGACGCGCTGGGCCCCCTCCACCCGCAGACGCTCGCGGCCATGGCCGCGAGGGGGAGCGCCATGGCATCCGGGCCGGGGCCGTTGCGGGAGGGCGCGGAGATTCTCGAGCGGGCGGTGGCCCTCCAGGAGTCCGTCCTGGGGCCGGATCACCCGGACGCCCTGTGGACGGCGTCCGCCCTTGCCGTCGCCCGCATGGACGGGGGCGACGGCCGGCAGGCCGCGGAAATCCTCGGGAAGGCGCTGGACGCCCAGCTGGGGACCCTGGCCCCGGACGGCTACGACGCCGCGGCTATCCTGTTCGGCCTGTCCCTGGCCCTCTCCTCCGCGGGGGATCCCGATGGTGCCGCGCGGGCGGCGGAGCGCGGGCTCGAGATGGCCAGGAGCTCGCTCGGCGGGGACCACGAGCTCACCCTCGCCCTCATGGAGGGGCGCGCCGCGGCTCTCTTCGCGGGCCGGGACGCGGTGAGGGCGCTCGTGGCCTACAGGGAGGCGGCCGAGGCCCAGGCCGGGGTCCTGGGGGCGGAGCACCCCAGGACGCTCGCCACCCTCAGCAACTACGCCCTCGCGAAGGCCTACTCGGGAGACCCGGAGGGGGCCGCGGAACTTCTGGAAGGCGTCCTGGAGGCGATGGTCCGGACGCTGGGAAAGGACGCCCGCGCGACGCTCACGGCGACGGGAAGCATGGCCGACGCGCTCTCCATGACCGGCGACCTGGCGGGGTCGGCCGCCATGTACCGCAGGGCAGCGGAAGGCCTCGCGAGGACCCTCGGGCCGGATCACCCCGACACCCTCGGCATGACGGGCAACCTGGCGCTGGTGCTGAGGCGGACGGGCGACCTGGACGGGGCGGTCGATCTGGCCCGCCGCGCCGCTGAGGCGCTCTCCGCCGGGCCCGGCCCCGACGATCCCAGGACCCTCGCGGCGCTCTCGAACCTGGCCGGCCTGACGCGGGAGGCCGGCGACCCTGCGGGGGCGAGGGACATCGACTTCCGGGTGCTCGAGGCCCTCGGGCGGACCCTCGGGCCCGAGCATCCCGAGACGCTCGCGGCGGCAGCCAACCTGGCCTCGTCCCTCCATGCCGCGGGCGATTTGGCGGCCGCCGCCGGGCTCTACCGCCGCTCCGCCGCGGCGCTCGCGGCCGCGGTCGGCCCGGGGAGCCCGGAGGCCCTGGCGGCCGCGAACAACCTGGGTCTCCTCCTCGCCGAGACAGGCGACTTTGCCGGGGCGTACGAGGTCTTCAGGGCGGTTCTGGCGGAAAAGGGGGCGGGGCCCGGACCCCCGGACGAGTCCGCGCTGGGGACGGAGCTGAACCTGGGCCGCGCCCTGCAGGAGCTGGGGGACCTTCCGGGGGCGCTCGACGTCTACGCGAGGGTGCTGGAGGAAGCCTCCTGGCCGCCCGACCATCCCGACCGCCTGAGGGTCGCGAACAACGTCGCCGCGGCCAGGCTGGCACTGGGCGACGGCGAGGGCGCCGGGGCGGCGCTGGGCGAGGCGCTGGAGATCCGGGAGAGAACCCAGGGCCCGGACCATCCAGACACGGTGGCCGCGAAGGTGAACCTCGCGCTGTACCTCCTCGACTCCGGCGACGCCGCGGGCGCGGGGATTCTGGCCGCGGGCGCCCTGGAGTCGGTCGGGAGGCTCGGCCCGGACCACCCGATAGCCGTCTCGGCCGAGCTCGTCTCCGTCCTCGCCTCCGGCGCCGGAACCGGCGGGGAGGCCGCCGCCGGCCTCGCCGCCGTCCTGGAGAGGGCCGTGCGGGTCTCGGGGCCCAGCTCCCCGCAGGCGGCCTGGACCGAATTTCTCCTGGGCGGGCTGTACCGTGAACTCGGGGAGTACGGGACGGCGGTGTTCTGGCTGAAGCTCTCCGTGGACGCCGCCCAGAGGGCCCGCCTGCGGATGGGCTCACTGGACGAGGGCCTGAGGCTCAGCTACATGAAGACAGTGGAGCTCCGCTACCAGGTGCTTTTCGATCTGCTCATGAAGATGGGCCGCACCGGCGAGGCCATGGAGGTGCTGGACCTCCTGAAGGACAGCGAGCTGGGCGAGCTCGTTCCGGAGCCCGGAGCTGTCCGGGCGCGGCCGCCGGCCCGGGCTTCGGGGGGGGCTCCGGAATCTTTCCCAGCTTCGTGGCTGGAGCCTGCTCCCTTCCCGGCTTCGGGGACTGCGTCGGCGGACCCCGGCGGGGTGCCGGACATCTTCGCCGGCACGCCGGAGGCGGAGGCCGCCGAAATTTTTCTGGGGCTGGCGGAGGGCCTTCACGGCGCCTGCGGGACGGGCGGGGACGGGAAGGGCGGCGTCCCGCGGCGGCTGCGGCCGTGCACGGGCCCCGGCGGGCCGGCGAGGCGTCCGAACGAGCTCCCGCGTCCGGGCGGGGCAGGGGACGACTTCGTCTCGTTCTGCCGGGGCCTTCCGGGCCTGGTCGGGCCGGGGGGGGGCGCGGGGGTCAGGGAAAGGGAGCTGCGGGGCATGGAGGCCTGGCGCCGGGCTGCCGGGGCTGCGGGGGAGGGGGCCGCAGTCGTGTTCGCCGTGTCCGCCCCGGAAACGCTTCACCTGGTGATGGTGAGCCGGAGCGCGGTGACCGCCAGGGAGAGCGCCGTCGGCCGCAGGGAGCTCTCGGAGCTGGCGGCGGAGTTCCGCTCGCTTCTGCGGGGATCCGCGCGCGACCCGAGGGACGTCGCGGGGAGGCTCTACGACGCGGTCGTGAGACCCCTTGAGGGCGATCTTGAGAGGGCGGGGGTCCGCACCCTGCTCCTAAACCTGGACGGCCCCCTCCGCTACGTCCCCTTCGCCGCCCTGTGGGACGGTGAGAGGTGGCTCGTTGAGAGCTACTCGCTCGCGATCTTCACCAGGGCCACGGCCGAGGCCGCCCGCCGGGGCGGGGAGGAACGGCCGGCGCCTTCGGCCACCGCGCTGGGCGTCACCGCCGCATGGCCGGGCTACCCGGCCCTCGGGGGAGTCGCGGAAGAGATAGCTGCCGTCGTGGGGGGCGGGGGGACGCCGGGGGTCCTTCAGGGGGTGGGGCTCCTCGATGCGGAGTTCGACCGGGAAGCCCTGGAGAGGGGGCTTTCCTCCGGGGCTCCAGTGATGCACGTCGCGAGCCATTTCCGTCTGGATCCGGGGGATCTCGGCGGCACGGCGCTGCTGCTCGGGGACGGCGGTGCCCTGACGCTCAGGGAGATAAGGTCCGGGGAGGGCCTGGACTTCTCCGCGCTGGATCTCCTGACTCTCTCCGCCTGCGACACCGGCTCCGGGGCCGTCCGCCGCCGGGACGGGAGGGAGGTCGAGAGCCTCGGCGAGATAGTCCAGCGGGCCGGGGCCTCCGCCGTCCTGGCCACCCTCATGCCCGTGGACGACTCGGCCACGCCCGGGCTCATGCGGACGTTCTACCGCCTGAGATACGTCCGGGGGGAAGGCAAGGCCGAGGCGCTCCGGGGGGCGCAGCTCTCCGTCATGAGGGACGGGGGGGCCTCCGCCCGGTCCGCGTCCCGGGGCGTTCCCCGCGGGACGGCGCTCGGCTCCCCGGCCGGCGCCGCCGGGGCGGTTCCCCTCTGGCGGGGGACGGGCCATTCGCACCCGTTCTTCTGGGCTCCCTTCGTCGTCATGGGGGACTGGAGATGAGGCGGAACGGCGCGTCCGGCGCCGGAGAGGCCCCGCCGGGTCCGGAGACGCCCGCTCCGACGGTCGCCCGGGGGAACGCCGTTTCCCCGTCGGGGCCCGGGATTCCGGACGCCGTGCCCCGCACCGGGATGCCCGGCGCGTGGCATTTCGGGACGTGCCGTTCCGGGGAATTCCGGAATACAAAACGAAGGAAAATTTTCTGAATTTTGATTTCACTGCGAAAACCCATCACTTGACCTTTCAGAGGCCAAAGCGCTTAGGCAAAGGTTGCACGAAATGCCGAGGATTTGGCGTAAATACAGGTTCTTTCGATGCCGAAGACGTATAGAGTTCACCTTCTCATTTGGGGAGGTACGAGTTTTCGCAGTGGAATCAATTTTTCGGTTTGCTGAAGTGTACCGGTATCGATCTTGATTTTTCCGATTCTCATTAGATTTCCAAAGAACATGATTTGTTTGATAACCGGCGGGATATCCAACGTATTGTACTCTTCCAGCTCAACAATATTTGTTAGGCAATGTGCAAAGAAATATCGTTTCATTTTTCCTGCAGCACTTTAAGCTTCTGCAAGCATGTAACGGTTGCAATGACTGAGGAGCCAAAGTTGCGATCGGCATACGGGATAATGACTTGATGTTCCACGGGCTTTAGTTCTCCGTCATCCCTGCTAAACATAATCATGGACACATCCAGTCAGTTTTCGCAGGTTCCAGCCATCTCCCGACCGGCATCTCCCGACCGGCATGATTTGGGAAGAACAGAATTCATGCAAGGTTAGATCATTATCCTCAAGGTCCGGAAAATTTTATTGCCATCTCGACCTTTCGGGCACGGACGGCGTTGCCTTCCGAAGACTCTGCCTTGGCATGCCCGACGCCTCCCGCCCGCGCTTCGAGAGGCCCGTGCGCTCAGGCAAGACGGACGCCGACTTCAGGACCAGCTACTTCGTCCTCCTGGTTCGGGAATACAAGCTCGACGTCAGTGCCGAGTGCCGAGGCTTCCATGTCGGCGGCGGGTACGCGATCGACTTCGGGGGATTCGCCGGATTGCTCGATCTGTCTGCCGGGTACTTCCGCACCCGCCGGGACGGCTTTTCCGCCGGCATGAGTCTCAGAAACGCTTCCTGATTCGTTTGATCCTTCCGCCCCGCAGTTCCATGGCGGATGTCCGGAACTGCGGCCGCGCGGGATGCCGTTTTCCCAGTGGCCGCCTCGCGTTAGGATTCAGGATGCCGCCTTGTCCGGTCCGGCCGCGTCCGGCATGTCATGCTCCCGACGCGTCCTCTATGCAAAACATGCTTTTCGCAGGCTGCCGTTCCGGATGCGGTCCGCCGGCTCTGGACGCCCGCGCCGCCGGCAGGGGCGCATGCCGGTTCCCGCCCGCTGTGCGGAAGCGCTGCGGGAGGCGCGGAGGCGGAGCCTTGTCCCGCCCGATGCCCCGCGCCGGCTTCTTTCGGATGCCCGGCGTTTTGGTGTATCATGGTTCCGTTTTCCGGCGTCCGGTCCCCCGCTCGCTTCCCTCCTGTCCGCTCCCGGTCCTGTCCCGGTCCGCTTCCGGTCCCGTCCCGTCCCGTTCC
>JAISEQ010000342.1 GCA_031264045.1 Deltaproteobacteria bacterium | reverse complement strand
GCCGGGGCCCAGGAGGGACCGCCTGACCCGGGGGGCCCTCCGGACCTGGAGCGGATCTTCAGGGGAACGCAGCCTCCCGTGACCGAGACCGACATCCCCGCCGCCATCGAGCTCCTGGCCGCGATAAACGCCGCTGCCGACAGGGCCGCGCTGGCGGCCATAGGCTGGCGCCACGGCATGGACGAGGACCGCACCGTGTACGTCAGCACCAAGTTCGCGGGAGGCTACATCATGCTGGAACTCGAGCCCATGTCCGAGGAGGAGCTGATCCGGCAGCTGGAATCGAACCGGTTCCTTCCCACCCCCCAGGAGTTCGACATGATGAGGGCGCACGCCGCCGAGATTCTCGGGACCTCCGGGGACTAGCCCGCCGGCGCCCCGGACCTCTTCAGGCCCGCTTCCGGGCCTTCCCGTTCCGTGCGCCGGACGTTCCGCCCTCCGCCTCCCCGGCACCCTTTTCCCCGCCGCGCCCAGCCCCGCCTTCCGGCACCCGGCGCCCTGTTCCCCGCCGCGCCCTGTTCCGCACCCCACAGCACGGGACGCCCGGCCGCGGGTTCTCCGGCCTCGCCGCCGTCCCCGATCCGCCGGGGCCCGGCCCTCCCCTGAGCCGCCCCCGGCCCGGCGGCCTTCCCCGCCCGCGACCCGGCTTCCCGGCACGGGGCATTTCAGTCTTCCGGCTTCAGATCTCCGAACTTCCGCCGCCCCCGGGCCTGCATCGCGGGCCCCTGCGGCTCCACCCCTTGCCGGCACCGCCGCCCGGTGCCGGACAAGCGCATGCCCGCGACTCGTTCAGCCACGGTCCGGTCCATGTCCAGTCCCGTTCCCTCAAGCCTTTCCCTCCGGTTCTCCCGGGCCGGTCCGGGCCGGCCGCCTTCCCCCTGTCGGAGCGGCCGCCCGCTTTCCGGGCGGGGGCCGATGGGGCGTCTCCGCGCCCCTCCCCGCGAAAGGCCGGGGCCGGGAGTTTCCGGAGGAGCCCGTGAGGTTCCCCGGAACAGACCCGCCCCCAGCGCGGGACGGGACCGCCGCCCCCCCTTCGGGGCGCCGGCAACAGGCCGCCTCCGGGCGGCAAGGAGTTATTCTAAAATCATGCGCAACACGCTTACCTTCAAGCTTTTCTCCATGCTGGGCCTTGCCGCCCTGGTCCTGGCCGCGGCCCCGCTGGCGGCCCAGGCACCCGCCCCGGCGATGCCCACCAATCCGTTCGAGGGCCAGGCGGAGCTCACCGCCGCCGACATCCCGATAGCCATCGAGATCCTGGAAGCCGCAAAGACCGCCGGAACCGACCAGGCCGCCATGATGGCCGTCTACTCCAAGAACAACATCGATCCGATGCGCGGGGCCTACATCGTGGCCCGCACCACGAGCGGTGTCGGCATCCTCGCCAGCAACATGACCCTGGAGCAGGCCGCGGAGCAGTTCGGCGGCCCGTCCGCCGTTCCCTCCGAGGCGGAGTTCGCGCTCATCAAGGATAACGAGGCCGCCCTGAAGGCCGCCTTAGGCATACCTGCCCAGTAGCCTGCCGTTTCCGGGCCGCTGGTCCCGAGACCTCCGGCCCGTGCGGGGTGCCGGCCCTTTCCCATGCGGGGACGGGGCCGGACCGCCCCGTCCGAAACGCCCGTTTCCGTCGAGTTCCCAGCCCCCCCCCGGCATCCGGCAAAGCGATACCCTGACATGAGGGGCACCCCCGGACCCGCCGCCGGAAGGCCGTCGTTCCCCGGCCGAGACAGGCCGCCGCCCCCCGTCCGCCGAGACCGGGCCCTCCCCGGAACCGCCCCAAGGCCCGACGGCTTTCCCCTCCCGCGACCCGGCTTCCCCGCGCGGGGCATTTCAGTCTTCGGGCTTCAGATCTCCGAGTTTCCGCCGCCCCGGACCCGCATCCCGGGCCCCTGCGGCACCGCCCCCTGCCGTCAACGCCGCCCGGTGGACAAGCGCATGCCCGCGCCCCGTTCAGCCGCAGTCCGGCCCATGTCCAGTCCCGTTCCCTCAAGCCTTTTCCTCCGGTTCCCCCGGGCCGGTCCGGGCAAGCCGCCTTCCCTCGGGAGAAGCGCCCGCCCGCTTTCCGGGCGGGGGCCGGCGGGGCGCCTCCGCACCCCTCCCCGCGAAAGGCCGGGGCCGGGAGTTTCCGGAGGAGCCCGCGAGGATCCCCGGAACAGACCCGCCCCGCAATGCGGGACGGGACCGCCGCCCCCCCCCCTTCGGGGCGCCGACAACAGGCCGCCTCCGGGCGGCAAGGAGTTATTCTAAAATCATGCGCAACACGCTTTCCCTCAAGCTCTTCTCCATGCTGGGCCTTGCCGCCCTGGTCCTGGCCGCGGCCCCACTGGCGGCCCAGGCGCCCTCCCCGGTGGTGCCGATGCCCCCCAACCCCTTCCAGGGCCAGGCGGAGCTCACCGCCTCCGACATCCCGATAGCCGTCGAAATCCTGGAAGCCGCAAAGAACGCCGGAACCGACCAGTCCGCCATGATGGCCGTCTTCTCCAAGAACAACATCGATCCGACCCGCGGGGCCTACATCCTGGCCCGCACCACGAGCGGGATCAACATCCTCGCCAGCAACTTGACCCTGGAGCAGGCCACGGCACAGGCCGGCGGCCCCGCGCTCATCCCCACCGAGGCGGAGTTCGCGCTCATCAAGGAAAACGAGGCCGCCCTGAAGGCCGCCTTAGGCATGCCTCCCCAGTAGCCTGCCGTTTCCGGACCGCAGGTCCCGCAGCCTCCGGCCCGTGCGGGGTACCGGCCCTTTCCCATGCGGGGACGGGGCCGGAGCGCCCCGTCCGGAGCGCCCGTTTCCGCCGCGTCACCGGCCCCCGGCATCCGGAACCGCTGTCCCCGGACATGAAGGGCTCCCCTTGACCCCGCCGCCGGAAGGCAGTTCTTCACCGACCGGGACGGAGGGCCGTTCATCCCTGCCCGGAGATGAGGGCCGTTCATCCCTGTCCGGAGCGGAAGGCCGCCGCCCCGAAATCCGGGAAGCCGCCGCCCGCGCCCTCCCGGCAGCGCCTTCCGCCCCTCCAGGCGCTCCTTTCCGGGACGCGACCGCGCCCCCGGCGCCGAAAGCCCTGTGAACCGAAGCCGAAAGCGGATATCATGTGCCTTGCCGATGCGGGCCGCATCCCCGCCGCCCAGCGCTCCGGGAAGGCGGAGCCCCTGACCCCCGCGGATCCGGGCCACGTCCGGGAGGAGAGCATGACCAAGCCAGCGCGCAGCCGCCCCCGTCCTTCCCCGCGCGGGATCCCGCCCGCGGCGCCCGCGCCCCCCGGAGCAGCCGCCTTCAGAGCCGCTCTTGCCGTCATGGCCGCTCTGGCCATGACCGCCTCACCCTGGCTCGCATCCCCCGCCCCCGCCCAGGACCCCGGCGGGGCACCTCCCGAGACCTACGAGAACCAGCCGCCCCTTACCGACGACGACGTCCCGGCCCTCACGGAGTTTCTGATCGATCTGGACGGGAACACCCGCAGGTGGGACGAGATAGTGTCCAAGTACGGACTTCATGAAAGGCGCATCGCCTACATCGTGAACAAGTACATAGGCGGAATGTGGCTCCTGGATCCGGAAAGCGGCTTCACGGAGGAGTCCGTGGCCGAATACATGGGCACCCCCCTGGCCGTCCCCACCCCCGAGGAGCTTCAGGCCATACGGAGGAATTCCGGCAGGATCGAGACGGCGAGGCGGGATGCCGAACGTGTCGGCAACGACGCCGAAGACGGGGATGAAGACGGCGGGGACGGCCCCGGGGACGACGGAGGAGCGGGAAAGTCCCCCTCCACAGGGACCGGTGAGGCGGCTCCGGATCCGCCTGCGCCCGCTCCCCCGCCCTCCGGACGCCCCGCCAGGGATCTGGGCAAGTGAGCCTCCGGCATCCCGACCCCGGAAGGAGGCTTCCGCCGGACCGCGGCCCCCGAATGCCCGCTCCTCGCTCTCCCGAGCGCCCGAACCGGCCCGTGCCCGTGCCGGGGCCAGCCGTCCCCGCCCGTCCGCTTTTCAGTTCCGCCGCCCGTCAAGGCGGCACGAATCCTCCCGTCCCCTCCGGGGGAATCTCGGACGATCCTTTTTTCAGTCCCTCCGCCCGTCAAGGCGGCATGACTCCGCCCGTCCCCTCCGGGGGAATCGGGGGCGATCCTTTTCCGGGACCGCCAGACACCTCACACAAGAAGAGAGACCCGCTCATGAGACAACGTACGACTGCCTCCCGCGCCATCCTGTCCGTTTTCGCCGCCCTGGCCATAGTTTCGGTCCCGGCCGCCATGCTCTCCGCCCAGGATGAAACCGTCCCCCCCGAGGAAATCTTCAAGGACCAGCCCCCCCTGACCGAGGCCGAGGCCCTCGTGGGCGTGGAGATCCTCGCCATCTCCGCCACCGATGCCGGACCTGAAGTCACCGGACCCATAGGCGAGAGGGCGGGCATGGACCAGCGCCGCGTCATTTACGTGACCTCCAAGCTCATGGCTGCCTTCATGATGTCCGCGATAAACATGACGCCCCAGGCTGTTGCCGAGCACTTCGGGTCTCCCCTGGTCATCCCCACGGACGAGGAACTCGTCATAGCGAACAGGCACGTGGAAGCCCTGAAGACGCTCCTGGACAATGACGACGACGCCGACACTGACACCGACACTGACAAGGACAAAGGCAAGTAGCCCGATCCAGCCGGACGGCCCGGCCATGCCGGACACGCGCACGGGCCGAGCCGCCCGGGCCCAGAGCTTTCCCGCAAAAGCGTTCCTGTCCGTGCTGGCCATGGCGTTCCTCATGGCGCTTCTCCCGCACGCCGCTTCCTCCGCCCCACTCAGCCGCAGCTTCAAGGGTCAGCCGCCCATGACCGAGGACGAGATACCGCTTGCCCTCGACCTCGTGACGCTGACCCGGAGCGAGGAGGCCACGGAGGACGACTTCACGAGCATCCGGAAGTCCTTCGGCCTTTCGGAGACCCGCGCCGCCTTCATCATGACGAGGGCGGCCGCCGCCATCCTCATCCTGGACGACCCCGGCCGGCCCGAGAGGGTCATGGAGATCATCGGGCTACCGGACGCCATGCCCACCGAAGACGAGCTCCGCATGGTGGAATCGTATCTGAAAAGCCTCGGGAGCCCGGAATAGGGGCCCCGGCAAATACCCTTCCGGCCCCGGCATCGGACGGTTCGCCGCGGAGCTTCCCGTCACCGGCAGCATGTCGCGAACGGCCGACCGATGTACCGTCGTCAAACGGCACGCCGTCCTCACCATTCACCAGACGGCACCTCGTCAAACGGCACGCCGTCCTCACCATTCACCAAACGACCAGCTATCAACTGCACTTCATCAATCGGAAGGCCCGGGGAAACTGGATTTCCCCGGGCCTAACTTATTCCGGCCGACCGTTTTGTTGAAACCGTCGCTCGTTGACCACGTTGCGCACAATGCCTGAACGGAATAAATTTCAAATTTCGAACTTTCAAATTCCTTCTGGCACCGCTCAGGACAGCTACCGTCAATGTTCGGCAATGCTCAGCAATGTGTTCCAGCCGACCGCATATCACCAGTGATTCCTCCATGTTTCATAAGCATCACCGCTGTCATAAATCATTATCCTGACATAAACCAATCATATCCATGTAATCCACCTGAGCTTTTAGTTCCAATTCTGCTATCAGAGTAATAAATGAACTATAATCAGAATCACGGTTGTCGGACTCGGCATGCGCGGTAAAATATCTGGACCGAGTATCCATATTGATGTTGATAATTTGAAAACCCTGATTAACTAAAACAAGATTCATCAGCAATCTTGAAACTCTTCCATTTCCATCAACAAAAATGATGGATCAATACGAACCATAAATACGTAAAAGCAGTCAACGTCACAGGATGAAACTGATTTTGGTATATATTGAAAGAATCACGAAAATTAGACATGTGTTCGCCAAGAGATTCTGGAGCTGGAAATGTCCGCTGAGAGCCAACGATCCTAACACCTGCATCTCTATATGGTCCCGCGTAAAAACTATTTATATTAGCATAGAACTTTCAATGTAATGTCAAGGTTATATCTAGAAGATGTGAACTTATATAGTAAAGAGAATAACCGCGAGCCATCTGCAGCATGTAATCAAAAGCGATTCCGTGACCCTCCACCTCAAAGAGATCGTGACGCGACTTGCCTGATACCGTAATGCCATCCTCCAGCCATAATTTCGTATCCTTTAGAGAAAAGCCATTTCCTTCTATGGCGTTGGAAGTAAACGTATTAAGAATTCGATATTGGTCATCAATCTTTTTATGGCAAACGTCAACCAGCGGTCCTCGTTTCTGCAATAATTCCTTGTTCTAGTCAATCGTTTGCAGTATTTCCTGCAAGGTCGTCATTCTGTCCATGTTGCTTTTAAACCTCAATTGTTGAAACTTTATTATAAAGCAAAAAAGAAGCTGGCTTTTTTAAACAACATAAACATGATATGTTTTTACCGTTGTTTTGTCAAACGATTTCTGCACCAGGCGTCTGTTCATAAGATGAGCGAACAACCCCGGCAGCCCATTTCGGCTACCCTCAAACCCAAGGCGAGACTCCCTCCTGGCTCTGAGCGCTTTGGCCTCTGAAAAGTCAAGCGAGGGGGTTTCGCGGTTTCGCAGTATAATCAACATTTTCACGCTTCCGTCATTTATCCGCCCGGAAAATGACAGAATAGCGGTAGGCTTCAGTCATCAAGTCATATTGTTCAGATTGCGACACGCCTGCCCAATAAATCATACGGAGACACTTTCTGCAAACGTCACATGACTTTCAAAGCCAATCGAACCGACAGATCTCGACATGACGGTTACATAAAGCAAGCTGACATTTATGGCGGCGCAAAGGCGTAATCCAACCCTGTTGCGCCTGTCGCCCGGAGCCGACATCTTCATTGGTATCGACCCGTCATGTGATGTCCTTCCTATACAGACTTCATTGAACGATGCCGATTCTGGGCATACGGGGTACAATCTCCACTTGACATGATACTCTTTTGGCGTATCATGTCAGGCATGCAAGGAGCATTATCCGTCCGGTCACGTCCTGACCGGCCCCTCAGCCCCATGCTTCGGCCAGGCCGCTGCCGTCGCTGCCAGTCCTGACCCGATGCCGCCGGAAATGACGGCATCAGTACCCCTGCTCATCATCGGCCCCGTCCATGTCCCCTCCTTCGACCGTGACCGGAAGCTCTACAGGGCAGCAATGCCGCCGCCCTGCCTGAGGAATCGCATGAAAAATCCCTCCTTCCAAAGACCCTCTCGCATCAGAAAGGCAGTCATCCCCGCACTGTGCCTCATTATTCTGGCCGTGATCTGCCTGTCGGTGCTGGCTCCGACGCCTGAGACGCCGGACGTGCCTGCAGGACCGGATCCCGAGGCACTGACTGTGAATGCCGGTGCGCCCTCCGGCAGGACGGGCCGCTACAGGCCGGACTGGAACTTCGGACCCATGGGAGCGGAACTTGAAGCTGCCAGAACCGAGGCGGAGCGCCTGTCAGACTCATTGAGCACCGCCGAGGCGGCGGATGCCTGGGGCCGGGTCGCCTCCGGAGGCGAGGCAGCATACGGGCCAGCCGATCCGAGGGTACTCGCGGCCGCGGCGAGGCAAGCGCGTTCGCTCATAGACTCAGGCGAAACGGGAAGCGAGGCCCGGAGCATAGCCGATCACGCTTCAAGCGGACTCGCTGAAGCCCTCGGCACGAGCTCCCCGGAATCGCTCTTCGCCGCCGAGACGGCGGCAATGCGCCAAGTGTCCGCCTGGGAAGGCGCGGAACCGGCCCGAGGCGCACTGGCTCGCATCGCGGAAGACTCCGAGACAGCCCTGGGGCCTCGGCACCCACAGACGCTGTCGGCCAGACGGTACCTGGCGGTCGCGACATCGGTCGCGGGCGATGCCGAAGAAGCTTCGGCGATGATCCGTGAGGTGCTTCATAACCACGAGAACATGTTCGGTCCCGATCATCCGGAGACGCTGGAGACTCTGAGTTGCCTGGGCCACGTCCTGTCCATGGGCGGTGACACTGCGGGGGCCAGGAATGCCTACACCCGCGAAATGGAGATCCGGACGCGCGTTCAGGGCGGCGACCACCGTGACACGCTGGTTACCACCGGCAACCTGGCCTCCGTCCTTGACGACTTGGGCGACCATGCCGCCGCCCGCGACATGTTTGCCGCCGTCCTCGAGGCGCGGGAGAGGATCTTGGGACCGGAGCACCCGGACACCCTCACCGCCCGGAACAACCTGGCTTACGTCCTTGACGACATGGGCGACTATGCCGCCGCCTGTGACATGTATGCCGCCGTCCTCGAGGCTTTTGAGAGGCTCCTGGGTCCGGAAGACCCGGACACCCTCACAGCCCGGAGCAACCTGGCCTCCGCCATTGTCGGCATGGGCGACTATGCCGTCGCCCGCGACTTGTACACAACCGT
>JAISEQ010000312.1 GCA_031264045.1 Deltaproteobacteria bacterium | reverse complement strand
GGACGGGTCGCCGCCGCCGTCGGGGGGGGCATCCTCCCCGGACGGGTCGCCGCCGCCGTCGGGGGGGGCATCCTCCCCGGAAGGGTCGCCGCCGCCGTCGGGGGGGTCATCCTCCCCGGAAGGGTCGAACCCGCCGTCGGGGCCGCCTTCCCCGGAAGCGCCGCCTTCAGGGCCGCTCGCGTCCGAGGCCGCGAGGGAATCGCGGTCCTCCAGAGGTTCCTCCACGTCCGGGCCGCCGGGGCCGTAAGGGTCCGGCCCGCCGTCCGTGCCGGACTCCGGGCCTTCCGGGCCGTCCCCGGGGCCGGGGGACGCCGGCGCGGCTCCGAAGGCCGCTTCGCCGGAACCCCGCGACTGGTCGTACTCCGTCTCCTCCTCGTCGTCCCGGGGCTGGCGGCGCTGCGGGCGGGCCGGGTCCTTGCCCCTGGGCTGCTTCGTGCCGAAGAAGTCCTTGGCCATGGCCTCGCGCATGGCCTCCTCGGCGTCCTCGAGATCGAGGTTCTCGACGTACACCCTCGCGGCCTCCCAGACCTGCTGGGCCTTGTCGCCCTGGAGCCCCTCGACCATGGAGAGCTGCTCGGGGGTGACCTCCACGATGTCCCTGGCCGATCCGTAGCCGGCCTCGTAGAGGAGATCGGCCGTGGTCTCGCCGATGCCGGGGAGCCTCAGGAGCGACTGGTAGCCGTTCTTCAGCGACCGCTGGTACTTCGACTCGTTTTTGACGTCTATCCTCCAGCCCACCAGCCTCGAGGCCAGGCGCACGTTCTGCCCCTTGCGGCCTATGGCCAGCGACAGCTGGTCGTCGGGCACCACGACCTCCAGGGATCTGGCGTCCTCGTCCACCACGACGCGGAGGACCGCGGCGGGGGCCAGGGCGCTCGCCACGTAGTGGGCGATGTCGGGGGAGTAGGGGATGATGTCCACCTTCTCGCCCTTCAGCTCCTGGACCACCCCCTGGACCCTGGAGCCCCGGAGCCCCACGCAGGCCCCCACGGGGTCTATCGCGGGCTCGGTGGTGGTGACGGCTCTCTTGGAGCGGCTCCCGGCCTCCCTGGCCACGCCCACTATCTTGACTATGTTCTCGTAGATCTCCGGGACCTCCCCCTCGAAGAGGGCTGCCAGGAAATCCGGGTGCGTCCGCGAGAGTATGATCTGGGGCCCGCGGCTGTCCAGGCGCACGTCGATGACCAGGGCCTTTATGCGCTCCCCCCGGTGGTAGTAGGTCTCGCGGATGATCTGCTCGGAGGTGGGCAGGAGCGCCTCGGGACGTCCGAGGCCCACTATGATGTTGTTGCCCTTCTCCACCCTGAGGATCTGGCCCTGGACAATCTTTCCTATGCGGTCCTTGAACTCGTCGTAGATTATCCGGCGCTCGGCGTCCTTCATGCGCTGGATTATGACCTGCTTGGCGCTCTGGGCCGCGATCCGCCCGAAGTCCCGGGTGTCCAGCTTCACGCCCAGCTCGTCCCCCACGGTGGAGGCGGGGTCCAGCTTCAGCGCCTCGTCGAGCGAGATCTGGGTCTGGGGGTCGTCCACGAAGTCCACCACGTCGTGGAAGCGGAACACCTCGAACTCCCCCGACTCGTCGTTGAAGCTCACCTCGAAGTTCTCGGTGAGCCCGTACTTCCTCTTGGCGGCGGAGCTGATGGCCTCGGACATGGTCTCGATCAGGACCTGCTTGTCCAGACCCTTGTCGCGGCTTATCTGCTCTATTATTCTCTTAAGGTCCTGCGTCATGTCTCCGGGCCCTTAGGGCGTCCTCCCCGTACCGGGTGTCTGTCGGCGGCCCGCGGGCCGCCTGAGGGAACTGTCTCTGGTCCGCGGCCGGCCCCGGAAGGGGGCCGCGCGGGGCGGGCAGGACGGTCTGGGCCGCCCGGGATGGCCGTGCCCGCCGGGGGGGATCCGGAAGGCCGGCAGGAACCTGGAGGATCCTCCGGAAGGTTGCGGCGCGTCCCCTCCGGAAGCCCGGGAGGGGAAGCCCTCAGATCTCCGGGAGGAGCCTCGCCTTGGTCACGTCGTCCCACCCGAAGGCCACGGGCTGCGCCTCCCTCCGGCGCCCGCCGGGCTTGGCGGGCGGGGGCAGCGGGACGATCTTCAGATCGCCCGCCGAGCAGAGGAGCCTCCCGGAGACGATCTCCGTCCTCCCCCCCCTGCGGAGCCTCAGCCTGGCCAGGGAGCCGCTGAAGCGCAGGAGCTCTGCCTCCGAGAGGAGCGCCCTGTCGAGGCCGGGCGAGGACACCTCCAGGACGTAGGGCGGCCCGTCGCCGGGCCAGAGATCGTCCAGCATGGCGGAGAGCGCCCTGGAGAGGGAGGCGCAGTCGTCCAGGGTGATGCCGGAACCCTTCCCGGGGCAGGCGCCGGGGGCGCCTTCCGGGACGCCGTGGACGGAATCTCCGGGACGGCCTTCCGGGACGCCGCCGGGACCGTCCGCCGGGACGCCTCCCGGCCCGGCCGGCCTGTCGGCCGTGAAGCGGAGGATCTTGGCGCCGGAGGCTCCCGCGATCTCGATGCCCACCAGCTCGAAGCCCAGACCGGCCAGGAGCTCGCCGGCAGGCGCCCTGGCCGCCGACGCGAGTCCCGCCAGCCCGCCCGGGAAGGGGTCCCCGGGACCTCCGGCCTCCCCGGCGCCGGACGGGGGGTAGGCGCCGCCGGGGCGGGACCCGGACCCCGGACCGTTCCCGGGCCTGCTCTTCCGTACGGTGCGTCTCCCCTGGGACATCTGCGCCTATAACAAAAAAAGCGGGCTGCGTGCCCACTTTCAGGAAGAAGGTGAGGTTGTGGAGAGGAGCCCCTCGGGGCCCCTCAGCCTGCCGCCCCCCGGAAGGGGACGGCGCCCCGTCGCAAGACGGAGCCTGCGGCTCACGGCCGGGCCGTCCGGAGCTCGCCGCCCCCGGCCGCCGGTCGGAAACGCACCGCACCCATGGCGGGTCGTCTGAGGCCGACCGGGCTAGAGACAGTATTTACCACGGAGCCTCCGGAAAATCAATACCTTTTTGGCCCTAAGAGAGGAAAACCGGCGTCCGGGGAAGGCGGGGGGACTCTTCCGGGACGGGCGGCGGGGTTTCCCGAGCTCGCGGCGGACGGCGGGGCGCCGGGCGGACCGCCCGGTCGGAAAGCCGCCCGCCCGCCCCGACGGGCGGGCCGGAACCCCCGAAAGGCGCGCCGGCGCTGAAACTTGATTCCACTGCGAAAACCCCTCCCCGCGAAGTCGACAGCCCCGCGATCGGGGCGGTAACCGCAGCTCACGGGCGGCCGGGCCAATTCTGGCAAAAAAAAGGACCGGGGCGCAACTCCCCCGCCGCTGAACCCCTCGGCCGGGCTGGTTGCCCGAGAAATTCACTTTTTGGCAAGTCTAAGGTCTGTCTCCTAACTGCGGTCGAAACCGGGGAGCGGGGTGTTTCTCCTGACCCTGAAGCAGCCCGTCATGTCTTTGCTAATCTATACCTGTTGTTTATGGACTATGGAGGTATAACGACAAACTTGTGATATATCATTATTTATTACCGAAATACATATTTTATTTATGTTTATAATTTCTATTATGTCATCATTCTATATTTATAGCCTTAATAAACCTTTTTAAGCAATATTAATAATTTTAGATTTACTTATGACAAATATTTTGGCATTTCGTGCAATCCCTAATTTAGGCGGCCGAAAAACTATTGTCGCTATTTTGCCATCAGCTCTTGGTTTCCAATGCGGACGGTTGAGGGGGAGGAATTTTCGCACTGGAATCAATATTGCAAGGAAGATATTGCACGCCGGCAAACGATTTTCAGCAGTGAACGGAGTTTTGACGCGGACAAGCTATTGGATGTGTCAATGGACTTTTCCGGCAGCCTCAAATCAAATTGAAAATGTTTCCAAATGGGTACCCGTTCACGGGCAGGATCCTATCGGCCCGGGATTTAGCTTACGAAGCCGGGTGGCGGTTTATGGAGGGCAGCCTCAATTACGGAAAAAGGGTCTGAGGCGCTGTCTTTTTTCAGGGCGGGGGCATCTGGCCTGGCAGATACCCCAGGAATGACTAGGAATGTTGCCGAGCTCCTTCGGGTTGGCATCGGCGGCCCGGGGCCGGGGGCTTGCGACTGACGGGAGAATTTGCCAACCCGCGTCACGTCTATAGCCAGGTACAGGTTTATGCTTCTGCTTTCGCCTGCTCAACGGGTCTTGGCGGCTGCTGCGGAACTTGGCCATCAAGTCAGCCCGGAAGGCCGAACCGGGGTACCGGCGCTCTGGCATCGGCGCGGGCGGCGCCCGTCGGCCGGGAGTTTCGGCGCCTGGAGAACCGGGGAGCCCCGCCCGGAGGAGCGCTGATTAAAACACCCTGGCGGTTGAAGAGATTGCTATGTACCTCATGCGGGGGTCAAGCGTTTCTGAAGAGGACTTTTCGGTTGGGTTTCGGAAGAGGGGTATTTAGTGTGAAACTACTTTTCAGAGGCGCTGCGGCAACGCCATACGATGCGTTTCATGCGCCGGGGTGCCGCCTGAACGCTTTGAAGGTATGGTTGGGAAGATCTCCCCTGCAGAGTCCCCCCCGGGCGGTTCCTGAACGGTTGCCGTATCCGGCATATTTTTTGGCTTTTGATATGCCTTGTCCCTGAAAGATGTGCAACAGTCTGTTGGAATGCCGATATCTTTCGCTTTCTTGTTTCCAACAAAAATTGTAAAATCTTCCGGAAACCCGATACCACCTTAATCCCGAAGCCTTGATTCCGCTGCGAAAACCCCTCACCTGACCTTTCAGAGGCCAAAGCGCTCAGGCAGGGGCAACACGAAATGACGAGGTTTTGGCTTGAATACAGGTGCTTTCGATGCCGAGGACGTAACAGAGCTCACCCTCTCAATTTGAGGATGGATGAGTTTTCGCAGTGGAATCTAGCCTTGAGGCCGGGCCCGGCACTTCCGGACGCCTGAAGATGCCCGGGCCCACGAAAGGTTTTGACATGTCCGCCCCTGTCCCGACCGCTCCCCTTCCCCCGTCGGCGTCCTCCGCATCCCCCTCCATGGCCTTCGAGACGGGTGCCGCCGCCCCGGTCCTCCTGGCCGCGATCTTCACGGCCGCGGCGCTCCTTGCCGTCGGCTGCGGTTCCCAGCAGGAACCGGCGACCGGCTCCGTTGAGGACATCGCCCGCAACCAGCCTCCCGTCACGGCGGCCGAGATCCCGGCGGCGCTCGAGTTCATCGCCCTGTTAAACGAGCCTTCGGAAACCTCAGATGCGGATAAGGTGCGCTTAGCCGTGGGCATGGTACGCATAGCCACCAGCCATGGCATGACTTCCGCCCGACTCGCCTACCTGCAGCTAAAATGCACTGCAGCCGCCGCCACGTACGTGGCCGGAAGGGCCCTCACCGCGGACGAGCTCCAGTCCATAGGCGGCCCGCTGACCGTGCCTACCCCGGAAGAGGAGGCCGTCATCCGTCCCTACCTGGACGCGCTGGTGGCGGCCATGGACCTTTAAACGCGGCATGTCCCCTCCCTTCCTGAAGGCCTGGGGCAGGTATATCCGTTCACGGGGCGGGGGTGAATGGACCTGTCCGGCGCCCAGGTGACCCTTCACGGCGGGGATTGGCCGGGCAACCGGAAGGGGCCGCGCGGGTTACGGGGCAGAATCCGGGCAGGCCGGAGCACAGCTGGGAACCTTGCCCCCCAGGCCGAACCGTGGTCCCGGTGCGCGGGCGGCGCCCGCCGGCCGGGAGTTTCGGCACCTGGAGAACCGGTGGTCCCCCCCGGAAGGTATCTGGCAAGAAAAACCTAACATGCTCTTCTTTATTTCCAGCTAGAGAATAGACTCTTTATATCCAGCAAGAGACCGAAACCTCCGTCCGATGCAAAGCCTGCGAATTTTCTCACCGGGGGAGGCGCTTTCAATCCCCTTGCGGGCGGGCCCTGGGCCGCCACGCGCCGACTCCCGGACGCCGCCGTGGGGATACCGCGCGGCAGTCCGGCCGTCGAAGGTCAATGACGAAATCTGCCGAAAATGAAAACCCGGCTGATCTCCAGGATCCAGCCGGGTTTCCGTGATTTATTGCGCCTCGGCGAAAGAGGCCGAAGACAGGAACTGGAGCGGGCAACGGGGTTCGAACCCGCGACCCCAAGCTTGGGAAGCTCGTACTCTACCAACTGAGCTATGCCCGCCCGGTCCGTGTGCCCGGACTTGCCGGGCGGATAAACTTATACAGCCGAAAGGCACCCGATGTCAAGGGCTAAGCACCGGGAGCCGCCCGGCGCGGGGCCCGGGAGGAACAGGCTGCCGGGCCGGAATCCGCCAGCGCCGGCCCGTCCCGGGAGAGGGGCGGCCCCTCATTCGACCACCTTCGCCCCGTTGGCCCTGAATTCCGCCTCGGTCGGCTGGGAGGACCGGAAGTCGGCATGGCTGCCGGCCTTGTCCGAGACCGCCTTTCCGGCGGCCGTGGCCGCCTCCCTGGTCGAGAAGAACCCCATGCGCACCCGGTAGTAGAGCGTGTCGTTCTGGGTGATCTCGGTGAGATAGAAGCTCGCGGGAGCGCCGTGGGCCTTCAGCGTGTCCAGGATCTTCTGGGCCGCCGCCCTGTCCCTGGCCACGGAAGCGAAGGTGACCGTCCAGGAAGAGGAGAGCGGATCGTTCTGGGCCGCCTCGGTCTGGGGGGACGCCGGAGCGTCAGGGGCCGCCGCGGCCGGTCGGGAAGCCGAAGAAGACGCCGCCGGAGGGGCCGGGGCGGAAGCCGCAGGCGCGCCCGGACGGGAAGCCGAAGAAGACGCCGCCGGAGGGGCCGGGGCGGAAGCCGCAGGCGCGGCCGGACGGGAAGCCGAAGAAGACGCCGCCGCAGGGGCCGGGGCGGAAGCCGCAGGCGCGGCCGGACGGGAAGCCGAAGAAGACGCCGCCGCAGGGGCC
>JAISEQ010000289.1 GCA_031264045.1 Deltaproteobacteria bacterium | reverse complement strand
CGGACGGCGGCAGAGGGAGGAGTGCGGCGCCCGCGCCCCGCGCCACCGCCGCCTTGGCCTCGGCCATGCGGTCGCGGATGTCTCCCCCCTCAAGAAGGAAGAGGGCCATGCCGGTGTTGAAGGACAGCATGTCCCGCATGGGCCGGGGCCCCCTGCCGGAGAGGAGGTCGCGCAGGACCGCGGCGCTCTCCATGGGGCCGGACACCGCCAGATCCTCGGGGGAGCACGGCGCGAAGCCGAAGTCCAGGGGATTGAGGATCATGCTCTCGATGCCCGCGCCGCGCACCAGGCGCACCTGGGCCGGGCCCATGGGGGTGAGCTCGTCGTAGCCGCCAGCCCCGTGGACCACGGCGGCGGCGGAGCCTCCCATCCTGGCGAGGGCCCCCGCCATCAGATCGAGAAGCCCGGGCTCGTAGACCCCTATGAGCCTGTGGGTCGGCCGGGCGGGGTTGACCAGGGGCCCCAGGATGTTGAAGAGGGTCCTCACCCCGAGCTCCCGGCGCACGGGCATCACGTGCTTGAAGGCCGGGTGGTAGTGCGGCGCGAAGAGGAAGACGAACTTCCTGGCCCTCGCCTCCTCCGCCACCCCGGAAGGCGGTATCTCGATGTCGAAGCCGAGACGCTCCAGTACGTCCGCGCTCCCGGACCTGGAGGACACCGAGCGGTTGCCGTGCTTCAGCACGGTATGGCCGAGGGCTGCGCACACTAGGGAGGTCCCGGTGGAGCAGTTGAAGGAGAAGCGGTTGTCGCCGCCGGTGCCCACTACGTCCAGGACCCGGCCAGGAAGCACCGGGACGCGCTCGGCGCGCTTCAGGACGGCCTCGGCCGCGGCCGCCACCTCCACGGGGGTCTCTCCCTTGACCCGGAGCCCAAGAAGGAGCGCCCCAGTCTGGGAGGGGGAAAGCTCCCCCTCCATGAGCCTCTCGAAGATCTGCTGGGCCATGGCTTCCCCCAGATCCTCGCGGGAGCCCACGCGCTCGTAGATGGCCGAGAGCGGGAAGGCGGCGAGGGGCGGTCCCGGAATCTGGGGGGGCGGGGCGGCGGAAGGACCGGTCACGCCCGCGCTGGGCGCCGCCTCCGCGGGGAGCTTCAGGAAGTTCGCCAGCAGATCGCGTCCCGCCGGGGTCAGGACCGACTCGGGGTGGAACTGCACCCCGTGCCAGGGGAGCGCGTCGTAGGAGAGGCCCATGATCTCGCCCTCCGGGGTCCGGGCCGTCACCGTGAAGCGCCTCGGCCCCGCGGGGCCCCGCCCCGCGGCGGGCTCGGTCACGATGAGCGAGTGGTACCTCCCCCCGTCCATGCCGTCCGGGAGGCCGCGGAAGATGCCGTCCCCCGAGTGCAGGATGGGGGACACCTTCCCGTGCATGATCCGGGAGGCCCGGACCACGGGGGAGCCCGCGAACTCCCCCAGGACCTGGTGGCCCAGGCAGACGCCCAGCACCGGGACCGGCGGGTCGCGGAGGGCCAGGCGCTCCAGGAACTGCGTGCAGAGCCCGGCCTTCAGTGGATGCCCGGGGCCGGGGGACAGGCAGACGCGCTCGAGATCCCCCGACTCCGCCAGCTCCAGGAGCCGGCCGTCGTCGTTCCTCACGACCTCAGGATTCCCGCCCAGGGACTGGAAGAGCTGGGACAGGTTGTAGGTGAAGGAATCGTAGTTGTCTATCAGGAGAAACATCTATCTTCCCCTCCTCATGCCGCCGGGGGCGGCTCCCGGCCCGGCGGCGGCCCGTCCGGCCGCGGCCAGCGCCTCGCGGACCGCCTCGGCCTTGGCCAGGCACTCCTTCCACTCGCTTTCCGGATCCGAGTCGTAGACCAGGCCTGCCCCGGCCCTCCACACTGCCCTGCCCCCGCGGATCCATGCCCCGCGGAAGGTTATCCCGAAGTCCAGATCGACCCTCCCGCCGTCCAGGCCGAACCAGCCCACCCCTCCGGCATAGGGTCCCCTGGGGAGCTTCTCCATCCCGGCTATCAGCTCCATGGCCCTGATCTTGGGCGCGCCGGAGACGGTGCCCGCGGGGAAGGAGGCCGAGACCACGTCCACGGCGTCCAGGCCGTCGGAGAGCTCCGCGCGGATCTGGGAGGTGAGGTGCATCACGTGCGAGAAGCGCTCCACGTCCATGAAGCGCTCGACCTCCACCGTTCCGGGCTTCGCCACCCTCCCGAGATCGTTTCTCCCCAGATCGACCAGCATCACGTGCTCCGAGCGCTCCTTCTCGTTCGCCGCGAGCTCCGCCTCGAAAAGGTCGTCCTCGCCCTCGTCAGCGCCCCGCGGGCGGGTTCCCGCTATGGGGCAGAGCCTCAGGCGCCCGCCGTCCGAGGTGACCAGGACCTCGGGCGACGAGACCGAAAGGGCTATCTCCGGAAGCTGGAGGTGGAACATGTAGGGCGAGGGGTTAATCTCTCGGAGCGCCCTGTAGACCTCGAAGGGATCGCCCTCGAAGGCGTCCTCGAAGGAGCAGGAGAGGACTATCTGTATGATTTCCCCCTCGGCTATGAGCTTCTTGGCCTCGACGACCGACTCCATGAACTCCTCCCTGGAGGGGGTCGCCTGGACTCCCCAGGGGCCCTTGGGCTCGGAGGGGGAGACCTCGCCCGGAAGCGCCCGTCCGGGCAGGGAGAGGCGGTGGAGCCTCCCGTAGGAGTGGTCGAAGAGGAAGACCTCGGAGGGCAGTATGAAGGCCGCCTCAGCTTCTGAGGGCGGCATCAGGGGCTTGAGCCTGTCCTCTATGAGACTCGCGGCTCCGTAGCCCAGGTATCCGTAGACGGCCCTGGTGATGGGCGGAAGGGCCGGGACTGCGGGGTCGGGGAGTATCTCGAGCGACTCGAGGACCCTCTTCATGCCCGTGAGGAACGGGAGACCCGAGAAGCCCCTGAGCGGCATGAGGGCCGGCTCGTCGGTGTCAACGGCGAGAAAGCCGCCGCTCGCGGAGAGCTTCATGAGGGCCCCGGAGGCACAGACGCTCCAGCGTCCCCAGCGCCCTCCCACCTCGGCGCTCTCCAGGAGCACCCCCGAACCCCGCTCCCCCACCTCCTGCCTGAATAGGCTTATGGGGGTCAGGAGATCGCTCGGCAGCTTCTCGGCCTTCTGTGCGAGGGTTATCATAGACGCTCCTTGGCTCGCGGGGCCCGGCCCCGCGTCTGGGACATGCCTCCGCCCCGGCCCCGGCGGGCCGGGGCGAAAAAAAAGCCACGGTCATCAGGTGATGGACCGTGGCTTCGGGGACTGGTTCGTTCCGGCTCTGCAGGCTCTAGAAAAGGGGCCGGCCCGTCCTTCGACCGCGGGCGAGGGCGCTCCGCCACCACCATCCTCCGGCCGGGAGGCCGGAAGCGCTGGGGTACAGGCTGGAGGAGAGCTCGGTCACGGTCGCTGGGGCCTTTCGGGGAAGAGTTCCTGCTCCGGGACGGAAGGGTCCGGCCGGAGCCGGCTTCGGGAGCCGGTCGGGAAGGAAAGCCGCGCGGCACCCGGGACCGGGTCCCCGGCGACCGCACAGTGGGCAACATAGCAGAAAAGCCCGGGTAAATGCAAACCCTCTTGCGGCGGACGGTGATTTTCCCGCCCGGGCATGGCCCGGCCCGGCTGAAACGGCCCTTCCAGGCTGACACGGCCCTGAAGACGTGTAACCTGTCCGATGTATCTCAAGACATTTGCATCTCTAAACATATAGTTCAAGCAATTAGTTAAAGCAACAATCGTGCCAACTAAAAAAATTGTGGAAGCGCCTGTAAGAAGCGGACATTTTAATTTTGGAGAAACCCGGACATTTTAAAATGGGGCCCCCTCAAGTGAACCCATATATGGAAGATAATTGTTAATTTAAAGATATGTCCACAATATTATTCATTCCGGAAAATACAAACATGCGAATTTTGAAATCCAGGTAATGAAGGTCAACAACGAAATAAATTTTCGTAATGTTGTATGGTTCTGCAGAATTGATGGAGTATATCACGTGTCTTTTATTCTGTTTCTATTGCCGATGTTGCCAAGAAGAGGATAGTCGTACTCATCAACAAGAAGCACCACGTTCAAGGGATACAGGGCCTTGTCCGCCAGTCTATTGCCCAAAGGGCAGACCGGGTGGTTTCTTGGCACGCCTCTGATGACAGACTGATGTCAGGGACGCAATTTCCAGAACTGATTGCCAGTTTCCTTTGTTGGGCGATTTCATCGAACGTGGCAAGCAACTTGTTCTCGAACTCTTCCGGATCCCTCGGGAAACTGCCGAAAGACAACTTGATGACGGGAAAAGTTGTCCATGCATAACCTGAACCAGCTTGTCATATTTCTAAATTTTTAAAAAGTTCAATGTTTCCATCGAATATGATCTGAAACGTGTCCAGAAGTCACGTTTTACCGAATCTTCAGGGTCTGGAAAGAAAATATGTGGAGGTAGGATTGTCGATAAGCTCACGAATCAGACTGGTCTTGTCGACTATTACGGCATTGTTCGAGATTAACTTCAAAAGAATAGCGGTATCAGCCAGTAATGGCCTCGACATTGGCGTTGAGGTTTCTGTCGTGCTGTTCTCGGCCAAGGCTTGACCCTCCAGTGCGGTTGTGCCGGATGCAACTTTTCCAGCTACATTTGTTAATAATGTCTATCACAGAATTCTCTTTGTCAATGGCAATATGACAACATAGGCCATTGATCCAGGATGATCTCCTGGTTCCCTGCCATTCCCTTACCCCCCAGTGTCTCGACAACTGATAATTTCCGGTCCGATCTTGTCTGGCACTGCCAATGAGAGTTCCCGGTAAGTCTGATGAACGGCATGCTCAGGATCGTCTCGCGCCATGGCGAGGGCCGTGAAACCGAATGAATGAAGGAGCCGGAAAAGCACCCAAAGGCTAATGCGTGGTCAACGGCAACATGACCTTGGGAAGACGCCGATTCATACTGAATTCCGACCGGGCAGCATCAAATGGAAGGGGATATGCCCCAGCTGCGGTCTGGAGGCATCTGGAGCGCTGGACATCTAATCAGCGACCGGGGCGCACTTGATGCCGGGACCGTCGTGCGGACACGCCATGAAGGCCGCCAGCATCGATCCCCTGAAGAGGCAAAACGCTCCTCCGAAACAAAATTTACGCCGACCGGCTCCCCGCCAGCCGAATCTCAGGGCGAGACCAGTTGGCCTGACGGTGAAGCGAAGTCTCCTGAAGACGGATCCAACTGCCACCGCTTCCGGACTACCTTCCGGCCTAGAGGCCAGCATTTAGATCCGTTCTTATTGAGCGCTCCGCTGTATCCCGTGCATCAAAAAATACGGGACAGCAACCAAGCCGACAGTGCCTGGCTCAGAAATTGACTGCGGCGGCAGACCGCAGAGCTACCAGGAGCCCGCCGAAAAAACCCGCCCGGGCGCAGGACAAATGCACCGGGGCGGGGAGTACGGGCGCGAACGGCGGACGGCTCGGGCGGGCTCGGGCCCGCCGCGTCCGCGCGGCGATATTTGCGAGGGGACCGGAAGGCCCCCGGTGACGGCCTTCTACTTCTAAAAGACGGGGGGCATGAAGCCGCTGTTGATGGCCACGACCTTCTTTATGTCGGGGATGGCCTCGCGGAGGGCGCGCTCGACGCCGTTGCGGAGGGTCATCTGGGACATGGGGCAGCTGCCGCAGGCACCGGTGAGTCGGACCTCAACCACGCCGTCCTTCACGTCGACCAGTTCTATGTCTCCGCCGTCTGCCAGCAGGTAGGGACGGACCTTTTTCAGGGCTTCTTCGACTTGACCTCTCATGCCGTTGACTCCTTAAACGGGTATATTCGACGACTTCCGGGCTGCCGGGGCCGTGACGGCCTCAGTCCGGGGCGGCCCCTGGGGTCGGCCTGAACCGAGGTCCGGGCCAGAAGGCCAGGCAGGACGGGCCGTGCTTCCTGACCGGATAGTATCACCCCCGGAGGGGAAAAAGCAAGAAAACGGAAAAAATGCAAGAAAAGACCGGACAGGATCCCGGAACGGGAAGCCCGAGGCGCCCGGGCGGTTCCCGCGTCCCCGCAACGCAGTAAAACCGTGGCGGTCCTCCATTTAATGCAGCCAGTTTCCCGAACGGGGCAGACGCGAAACCGGAGCCTGCGCGAAAAGGGGACGGAAACGAAACCGGGAGCGGCGGGAGCGGGGCAACGCCCGGGAAGGGCTCCAACTACACGGCAGTCCGCGCCCCCCCGCTTCCGAGGGAACTCAGAAAGGCCGTCTTGAGGCTGTCGAAGGCCGAAGGATCCGTCGGCTCGGCCCGGAAAGGAGGCTCGCGGCCCAGGATCTGGTACTTGGACTCCCCCATCCGGTGGTAAGGGAGGAGCTCCGGCGGGGGAAGGCCCGGAGGGGCCAGGGAAGCGGTCTTCAAAAGATCCCGGAGAGTGTCGTTGAAGCCCGGGATGACCGGGATCCTGACCGTGACCGGCAGATCCGGGCGCCGCTCCCTCAAAAGCCTGAGATTCGATGCGGGAAGGCCCGGGTCACGGAGCCCCACGGTCCCGGAGAGCCTTGCCGGATCCCAGTGCTTCAGATCGTAGATGACTGAGGACGCGCAGGATGCCGCCTCGAGCAGGTCCTCGGGTGCAGCGGCCCCCGATGTCTCGAAGGCCGTGTCCATGCCCCACCTGCGGGCCTCGCCGAGAATTGAGGCCGCGAACCCCTTCTGGAAGAGGGGCTCACCTCCTGAGAGCGTGATACCGCCGCCCGAGCGCTCGAAGAAGACGGAATCCCTGCGGGCCTCGCCCACGATCTCGGCCGCCGAGGCCTCGCGCCCGAAGATGCTCCTGGCCCCGGAAGGGCAGGACCGGACGCATGCCCCGCAGGAAGCGCAACGCGGTTCGGGGGGCACCCCCTTCACGAAGCCGCCAGCGCCGTCCGGCCTCAGGCGACCTTCGGGGCAGACGGCCACGCAGGCCCCGCAGACCTCAGTTCCCAGGCAGAAAACCGGATTGAAGCCCGTCTCCGGCAAGGGTCCCTGGGACTCGGGGTTGGAGCACCAGGGGCACCTGAGGGGACAGCCCTTGAGAAACACGAGCGTGCGGATCCCGCCCCCGTCGTGGACCGAGAAGCCCTGGATGTTGAAGATGACGCCCGTAGTGGCCTTCCTTGCCCGGGCCGGCCGCGCGGCCCAGCCGTCTGGAAGCGACCTCTTACGGGCGGCGCGGACGCCCGAGTTCCGCCGCACGGACACCGTCCAGGCGGCAAGAGGTGCCCGCGAGACAAAAAAAAGACCGAAAGATCAGCTCTTTCGGCCTCCAGTGGACTGGTCGGCAGGTCAAACCTCTGTTGTCCGCAACCGGAGCGGACTCCATTATGATATTCCGGTCGCCCTTTCAAGTCAAGGACGAATCCCCAGCCCTCCCCAGCCACCCTCCCGCATCGCCGCCCTGCCGAAATACCGCCATTCACCCCTCCTGCTCCCCTGCCGACGGTTATCCTTCCCGCCCCCTCCATCACACGCCTGTCACGCACTGGGTCCCGGACCGGGCTTCCTATCAGGAAACCATTGAGCCGGTGAAAAATCCTTTCCGCGACAGGCGGAAAGACGTTCATGGGGAACCGACCCATCTTGCCGAAGTCAAAGGCCGCATCCGCCCTCAGGGCCGCCCGCGAGCAGGCGGGTGCCTCCGGCCGGCACCAGGGAGGCTGACAGGAAGGGAAACCCCCGTGGCCATGAGGCAGCCGCGCCCGCCGTGCTTCCAGCCTGGACCGCGTTGCCGATCAGGAGCACAGGCGGCGAGGAATCTCTTCGGCGCCCTCCCGCCTCTTCCGGGCGGAACACGGGCTTCCCGGCAGTCTCCATGGCATCCGTCATGCATGGCAGAAATCTGGAACCAAAACAGAATAAACAACTTCTTAATGGCATATGTTATGTTATTTCAAGCATATTATACACTATATATTCATTTTGAGCGCTTTTTAGGCCCTTTAGACTTCAAGTTAATCTCATAGGAATATCTTTCGATTGACATATTTTACAACTTGCTGTATCCTCTGAAACGTCCTACGCCACCAGCGCGGTCGTTTCGAACCGGCCGCGCCTTTTGAGGAGGGTCAAAGATGACGTTCCGCACCGGTTTTCGGCTCCAGGCAGCCGCAACGGCCATGCTCCTGTCCCTGGCACTTTTGACCGACCCCTGCCCAGCCCAGGTTATGGACACCGGAGAGGGGGGAGGAACCGCCGTCACCGGATCCATAGGCGCGGGGGTAGTCTTCGCGCCGGAGTTCGCGGGATCCGACGAGGGCAAGGCGGCCCCCGCGCCGATGCTGAACCTCCGCTACGGGCCGGTGTTCCTGTCCACGGACAAGGGCCTGGGGGTCCGCTTCGATCTCCTTGACGGATCCCTGGAGATCTCTCCCGCCGTGAACTACCGCTGGAGGAGAGACGAGGGGGACAGCGAGCTCCTCCGAGGCATGGGGGACATCGACGGACAGATGACGGGCGGGGCTTCCGTCATATACCGCATCGACGACGCCTCCTTCGGGGTCAAGGGCTTCCAGGGACTGGGCGACGACAAGGGCTTCACCCTGGACATGAGACTCGCCTACCTGAACCGCATGAACGAGACCTTCCACTGGGGGCTGGCAGCGGGGGCGGGATTCGCGGACTCGGACTACCTGCAGACCCACTTCGGCGTGAACCGGATCCAGTCCCGACGGTCCGGCTACTCGGTCTTCACCCCGTCCGCAGGCCTGAAGGACGTCTCGCTGGGAGGCTCCATCGACTATTACCTCACCCCGAGCTTCTCCGTAGACGTCTTCGCGAAATATACGAGGCTCACCGGGGACGCCGCGGAATCCCCCCTGGTCCTGCACGGCGGTTCCCCAGACCAGATGGCGACCGGGCTCCTGCTCTTCTACCACTTCGGAAAGAGCGAGTGATCCCACTGGGCGGACGGGCGGGACGCGGGCGTACTCGCGGAACGGCCGACCGGCGTTTCCCCGGCCGACACGCCCTCCCGGGCATTCCGGGCATTCCTCGCGGTCGCGGGGAACATCGGGCCGCCCTCATCGACCCCGCCGGTTCAGTAGTCTGCTCCGCCCCGCTGCTTTCCGCTTGCCAACACTCCGCGTGTGAAGACCCGCCCGCTGCTACCGGGACCCCTGCGGCTTTTCCGGGCCGGGGGAGACCCCGGCCCTTTTGGCGGGATGTCCGAACGGCGGCCTGGAGTTGGAAGAGGAATCGGACCGCCGGACGCCTCCTCAGCATCCTGCTGCGGCGGACAGCCGACCCCGGCGGGGCCGGCTCATGCGGAAACCGGAGCGGGACGGGGAGACCGTCCGGAGCCCCGCCACGGCGGCCTTCCGGAAACGTGATTTCCGAACCGATGCCGCCGGCCGGGGAAACATCGGGCTCCCGACCCTTCCGGCAGAACCGGAGCCGGTAACCTCCCGCTGTCGAAACCCCGCGATGCCGCTCTTCAGGATTCGGCCGGCCTCCGGGGAAGCTCCCCCCGCCCGCAACGGACGCCATGAAGGGGAGCTCGGCCAGACCTTCGGGGAGGCGGAAGGAAGACCGCAGGCCCGGACCGGCTTCCCCCGCTTCCTCGTTTCGGAGGAAGCCGCCCGTTTCCACCGTTTTCGCCGACGGCGGCCCCGCCGGTCTGCCTGTCAGCGGCACCGGCCGCGCGGCAGCCCCGGACCGGCTCCCCGGACCGCGCGCCGGAGCGCGTCCCGCCCGGAGAGGCGATCCTCACGGGACGGGCTAGGCCCTCTTCTCGACAGGCTTTGGCACCACCCTGTATACGGCTCCCTTCCAGCGGAAGACAATGGGCTTCTCCTGGGAGAGCCAGCCAAGGCCTTCCGGCGGGATCTCGGAAGCGAGCGAGAAGTACTCGGGCGAGAACTGCTCCACCTCCTTCGCTCCCCCGAGCTCGTCCTCGGTCAGATCCCCCTCCACCAGGACTCCGTCCTTAAGGAAGAAGGTCCTCCCGCCTATCGTCTCGGGCGGGACCATTTCCCCGGAAGGGGCGCCGGAACCCTTGCCCGTGTCATCGCGTGACGTCCCAGACCGCCTCAGATTGCTGTGGGTAGCGGACCTGGTTGCCGACAGCGTCTTCAGGCGCCGATCGGGCCGGGAAAAGTCCAGGTGCGCACCGTCCTCGCCGCCGCCGGGTAACCGGGACTCGGAGATCGGATGTGCTAACGCGGCCTGCGACATACTCATCCGACACACCGACATTACGTCATACTCCTCGTCCATCTCCATGCTAGCCAGTTTCGTATCCATGTTGGCGTACTCCACGAAGCGCGCGGCGTTGGGCTGGACGTCCACTACGTCCGCGTCCATGGACCTCATGTGCCTCCACCGGACCGCGTCCCTGCCCGAGGTCAAGTCCTTCAGGCCCAGCCGGCCGACCACATCGTCGAAGCTGTCGTCGTTGAGGTTCAGGTCCTCCGTGGCCAGGAAAGAGGTGAAGGGGGTGAGCACCCCGTAGCGCCGGGCGAGTTCCACCAGCTCGTCCGTAAGCTCCTTCCGGTGCCTCAGGCCGGCCGCGCCTGTGAAGCTGGAAAGATCAAGCTCCTCCATGATCTGGGCCGAGCGCCTCGTGGCCCACAGCGTGCGCAGGAAGGAGGCCTCCGGGGCCGGGACATCCGAGAGTTCGAAGGCGTTGCTGAAGCTCTTCCTCTCCCCCCCCTCCAGGCCCGCGAGCTCGAAGGAACACTCGCCGCCGGCGGGGTAGCGGCCGACCATGGATATCTGGCCCCCGGCGAAGAGGTCGCGGAGACGCCGGGGACAAGTCCGGTTGACGGGGAGCGAGGTCTTGATTTCGGGGGAGGTCAGGACCGGGGAGGTGATCCTGGAGAAGAACTCCGAAACTTTGGCCTCGATGTCCTCCGTCTCGTCCACGAACGTGGTGGACCCACCAGACACGGAGGAGAAGCGCTCCAGGAGCCTCGCGTTCAGGTCGTAGCCCACCCCGAAGGAGAATATCCGGGCGGAGGCCCCGTTCCTCGTCCCGATGATCCCGGCCAGCTCCTTCTCGCCGGTCACGCCAACGTTGGCATCCCCATCGGTGAGGAACAGGACATAGGCGGGACGCCCCCCGTCCATCATGTCCAGGGCCATCGAAAGCGGCGTCCCGATATCGGTGCCCCCGCCGTCCCTGAGAAGCGAGAGGTAGCGCTCGGCATCGGCCCGGTTCTCCGCGGTCATGGGCGCGAGCTCGTCTTTCCACCGGCCGGTCTCGGTGCTGAAGTGGATGAGCCCGAAGCGGTCCTCCGGCGCGAGCTTCCCCAGGATGAACCTCGTCGCCTCCGTGGCCTGGCGGAACTTGGAGCCGCACATGGACCCCGAGATGTCGAGCACGAAGCAGACGTCCTTGGGGAGAGGGCGGGCCGACTCGTCCAGGGCCGGCTCGGCGAGGAAAAGGAAGTAGCCGTCCTCGTCCAGGGAGGGCCTGTGGCTGATGAGGGACGCCCCTATGCCCTCGGAGCCGGTGCGGTAGAAGAGGCGGAACGAGTCCAGGGCGCCCGCGTTCTCCGCCTCCCAGCGGGCGGACCCCCCCGCGCCCTCCCTTGCCGTCACGACCGCTGGCAGGGGGGAATAGACGTTCGAGAGGCCCGGGGTGTCGCTGAAACGGACGACGACCTCCTGGCGGCCGATGGCATGACGGCGGGTGACTGGGCCGGCGAGCGGGACGGAGATGCCGCACAGCCCCCTCTCCTTCGGCACCAGGAAGGACATCGAGAGCTCGAGGGTCCTGGTCTTCCCCGGCGGCACAGGGTAGATCCTGGCCCGGTAGGTGTCCTTTCCGGCGTACTCGATGAGGGCCGGGTCCTTCATTTCCGCCACAGTCTCCGTGTAGATCCGCAGGGCCTCCTCCTTCGCGTAGACCTTGCCCATGAGCTCCTTCCCCTCCTCCACGAGCACGGCGGAAACGACCGAGGCCCCCTCGGGGAGAGGCGCCAGGTAGTCTATCTCGATGGTGCCCCGTGTCAGGTTGCGGAAGCGGGTGGTGAGGACCGCCGAGGCCATCTGGCCTTTGACGTCGGCCGACAGAGCGAGCTCCGTTACCTCGTAGGGCCGAGGGCCGGCACCGTCTCCGCCCAGGGCCGCCATGGCGGATGAAGGCGACACCAGCCAGGCCGCCATGAGAGAGGAGGCCGCCAGCGCGGAAGCCAGAGCGGGGGGGAGCGCCCACAGGAAGAGCGTGGCGGGGAGGAGCGCGATGAGGAACGGCGCGGCGAGACGGACGGCACGGAGAAGGGCGGAAGATGCCGGGCGGCAACGGTTCGAGGGGGATGGAGGCATGTGTTCTCCTTTTCTTGGTGTGGCGGACGCGGGGGCCGCCTCCCCGGAGCGGAGCCCGCAGGAC
>JAISEQ010000278.1 GCA_031264045.1 Deltaproteobacteria bacterium | reverse complement strand
AAGCTCCGATCCCGTCACCAGAGAGGCGGACCTGCTGATGCTCACTTTCCCCAAAGACTCTGGCGATTATACCCTGGAGAATTTCCATCACGGCGACCGCATCGTGCTCTTTTGCACCGGTGCCGGAATGAAGATGGGGATCCCTCTCCTGACTGAATGCGTCGCCGGGGGCTAACGGAACCGGCAGTCCTTCGCGGCGACAAGGCCTGCCTCGGACACTGCCGGAGATCCCGGCAGGAGGACGGCAAATTCCGGGCACACGCGGTCGATGTCCTCCGCCTCGGGGATAGCTCCCGTGCCGCCGTCACTGCAGACGGGGAACTGAACGCCTCTTCAGCTCCACATGGGCGAAGCCCGTGAAAGCGCCGAATTCTGACGGGAGCGAGATGCCGATCAGGATGTCCGGACCGGAAAGCGCACCCGTACCGGAAAACCCGGAGATCCCTGCGGAGGAGGCGATCACGACGTCTTCCGCCAACGCTTTAAACAGCTCCCGATAATCCCGCATGGCTCCGTGCACTGCGGCCAGCAGTTTCCTTCCGAAAAGCCTGTCCTCCCCGACCGGTCCGGTGACGATGGCATCGCGCTCGTCTGCAGGGATTACCGCTTTTGTGCCGCTCGCCCCATGGAGATCCCCAAGAGGAAAACGCATCCGCAAAAATCGTTCCCGGCTGGGAAACACGGTGGTGCCGAGCGTCATATCCGGAACGGTCCTTGATGTTTCGCATTTAAATTTCACCGCATTCGCAGCCCGCCGCCCGGGACACGCCGATACGGACTGCATGACCGATGATGAAATCTGATGAGCACACGAGCTTCTATGCTGCGGATCCCCGGAAAACCTCAGGCCTCCCCAGGCAGAAAGCATCGGCGGTATGGATCGCAAAGCGGCTTTCCTAAACGTCTGGGCCGGGAGCGGAAGATGAACATGCCGGCATCGAACGGTTCCAGAAAATTCGCCTGCTTATTCCAATGATTGTTCTAGATTTCAAAAATCCACAATAAAATATCTCCAATAAATTTTTCATTTCTTTGTATGGATACTAACAAATCGACTAAATTTTATCTGGGACATAACAAATAATATAATGATGGTATTTTAAATAGTCATGTAAATCTCCATATGTTTTTATTAGCAAGTATGTTTGAATTTATAATTCAATTGAATATTTAAAAATTTATGGCATTCAACAACAGAACTTATCCAAGAGAGGATAATCCAATTCTGCGTTGATTGCATAATATTCGAGCCAGAGAATACACAGACGGTTACCTCCCTGATGGGGTTACCAATGCTCTGTGCTGGCCGTACACTCTTCGATGCGGGGGGGCGCTCGCTCGGAATAGTCGGGTTGACCTCCCCCCGTGAGGGATCGCCATAGATCTGCCTGGCCATGCCGCAAGCAAGACCAAGAACGATCTCAAAAGACAGCCCCACACACTTCTATTGGTGGAGCTATTGAACTCGCGCGGGAAATTCCAACCCTCAGCGAGAGCCATGGGCGCATCAGACGAAACGCTATGCTTCCCCGTGCTGGAGATGGGGAGGTGTGTCGCACCTCCATTTGACTGAAATATCGCCGCAGTAGACAAACCGATTTTGATATTTTTCCAGGACGAAGCGAGATTTGGACGGATGTCACAGCCTGTAGGTTGTTGGGCACCTGCTCCGGCAAGACCTGTTGTAATTGTTGCGCTTGTTCGTCAATATCAATACGTCTTCGGAGCTGTTTGCCCTCAGACAGGAGATTTTCAATATATGACAGCTCCTGATATGAAGACAGACAACATGTCATTGTTATTATTGAAGGTTAGTAAGAAGCATCTAGACACAGAAATTATTATGGTTGTTGATGGGGCATCTACTCACAAGTGTAAAACTTTATTGATAACTAAAAATATCCATATTCTTGTTTTGCCGCCTGACTCGCCTGAATTTAATCCTGTTGAAGTTTTTTGAATGTTCCAAAAAAATTGTTTTGCAAATCAATATTTTAAAACTTTAGATGAAACGATAATACATCTAAAATTGTATATGAAAAAGGTGAAAAGAAAGCCTGGTGAAATAAAACGTTTGACTTTCTGGCCATGGATATCAAAAATCGTAGGTCTTCTTCAAAAGAGACAATAATTTTTAACCTAAATTTATAGATTTTTTAAATATACAGATAGTCAATGTAAATATTGCCGATGATATAAATCCAAAAATTTTTGAAATCTTGAACACTTCTTGGAATGAGAAGGCGTAGGCGGACAGAAAGGCGCGGGAGGCGGCGGAGGCAAAGGCGAAGGGGGCCGCGGCGGTTAGGGCGAAGGCCCCGAAATCTGCGGCGAAGGGGGCGGGGAAGGCAATCTAGGCCGTCAAGAAATACGACATCAAGAGTGCTGAGGTTGTTCCCGGACAGGTGCCCCTGAAGAGTCTTCAGGCATACAGGGACGTGAGGGAATCCCTGCTGCAGGGGTACAGGGATGCGGGCAAAATCCCGGCGAACGGGACATCGAGGGACGTCCAGGCTTATCTGCGCAGGACGCTGGACGGGCTGTACAAGGACCTGGCGGACAACGACGAGATTTACAAAAACATGAGCGCGGCCAAGATAAAGAAGCATTATCAGGTCGCCAACAAGAAAGACTACTGGCTGGCAAGGGGAAAGACTGCGGGGGACGTCCGCAGCGAACGGGCTCTGGAAAGCGCCGACTGCATGAAGTTCCTGACGAAGACGGAGATCGAGATTCTGTCCTTCCACACGGGAAACGGATACCAGCACAATCTGAGCGTTCTGGTGAATCCGAAGAAAAAACCTTATCCTCCGGGCCAGTCGGACAGGGCCCGCGAGCTGATAGCGGCGCAGAAGGTCATACAGGAAACTCTGAACGCCAGGCTGGAGAGGCCGGCTGTTCAGCTTTACAGGTCTTTGGGCACCTACAATTCGCGCTTCACCGGGGAAGATCTCGCCGACTGGCTGCAGAGCGGGAAGGGGATCGGAAAGAAGATGGGGCTGGAGCTGACGTCCTCGTTTTCGCAGAACGAGCAGACGTCGCTCGACATTTTCATGCCGCCCGACGGAGGCATCATGTTCAGGGTCGTCACGTCGAAGGGGATACCGGTCACGTCGGTCAGCCGGCATCCCGAAGAGATGGAAAGCATCATCGTGGGGGGGGCGGTCTACAGGCCGGTCAGGGCGGAGATGGTGATAGGGAAATACATTATGGATTATCTGCAGGTGGACCTGGAGCTGCTTGATTCGGGAGAGACGCCGGACGTCAGGTTTTCCTGTTGAGCTTCTCCTCCCTCTCCCGCGCCCTCTGGGCGAACTGACGTTTGATTTTCATCGTGCTCTCCCAGATCAGGTCAAGCTGCACCGGGTCGAAATCCAGGTAGTTCTCCAGAGCCCACCGTTGTCCCATGCCTGCCATCTTGTCCCATTTGCCGGACTTCTTGAGTTCAATTATCTGAGACGGGTCGGCCCGCCAGGCGCCCCCGAGGTAGTGTCCATACCGAAGGTCGTTTCCGTTTTCGTCGAGGTAATCGGTGTCGTCGCTCATGGCGGTGCCTCCTGAAGGGTCTTAAAGGTGACGTTATATGGATACCATGAAAGCGGTGGAGGGTCAAGAGTTCACCTTCCTTGCGGTCCCGGAGCTCACGGCGGCCCCGGGGGAGGGGCTGAGGCGGTTCCGGGGGGTCGCGTACGGGGGGGGCGTGATAACTGACCACAGCATGTGGGACCGGGTGGCGTTCGATCTCGGGTCGGTGAAGGCGGCGGACAGGATGCCGGTGCTCCTTGACCATGATCCGGGGCAGATCGTGGGCTTCACGGGTTCCGTGAAGATAGGCTCGCGGATAGAGGTGGAGGGCTTCGTGGCCGAGGGGGAGCCGGGGCGGAGGGTCGCCTCGCTGGCGGACCAGGGATTTCCCTGGCAGATGTCGGTCCGGATAATGCCGGAGACGGTGGTGAGGCTGGACCTGGGGGAGACGATGAAGGTCAACGGGCGCCGGGTGGAAGGTCCGGCGGCGGTTTTCAAGGACAGCCTGATAAGGGAGGTGAGCTTCTGCGCCCTCGGCGCTGACCGGGAGACGGAGGCGGACGTTTTCAACATGAAGGAGGCATTGCCGATGGAAAGCATGCGGCCGGGCCAGGACAGGGACCTGGCCATACAGGCGTTGAACGACGAGAAGAACCAGTTCCGCAGCGAGAACGACTCCCTGAAGTCGCGCCAGGCGGAGTTCGCGGCGGAGAACGCGGAGCTGAAGGGTCAGGTGAAGGCCCTGGAGTTCGAGCGGAGGGCGCTCGCGGAGTCGCTGGGGGCGGCCCGGGAGGAGGCGGAGGGCATCCGTCAGAAGTACGAGGCGCTTCGCCGCTCGAGCAGGGAGGCGGTCCTTTCGGAGGACTTCAGGCGGCTGGGGCTGGCGTTCTCCGCGGAGGACGAGAACATAATGGCGGTGGTGAGGGCCGAGGACGCGGTGTTCGACTCGTTCCGCAAGGCGCTGGGCGAGGTGAAGCCGGTGGCGGTCCCGCCGCGGGGGGCGTTCGAGAACGTGACGGAGCCCGTCTTCGAGGCCGGCGCCGGGATGAAGACTCTCGCCCAGAGGGCGGACGAGATGAGGGAGAAGGAGGAGAGGAATGGCAACTGACATGAAGAAGGCCCCGGTCCTGAGCGAGCTCCTGAAGAGCGAGCAGCCGGACTACCTGGGGCGGGAGGTGGCGAAGATCACCTCGTCGGCGGCGCTGTCGCCCGGGACGGTCCTCCAGGGGGCTCCGGCGGCGGCGGTCCCGTGGGACCTGAGCGACGCGGAGGACATCTACGGGATCCTCCCGAGCCCCGTTCCGGCGGGCTCGGTGGCGCTCGAGTCGGTCGTGCTCTTCGCGGGACCGGCGGCGGTCAACCCGCTGATGCTGATCTGGGACGACTCCGCGGTCGGCTCGGAGATCAGCGCGGGGCTGGCGGAGCTGAAGAAGAAGCATTTCATATTCACGCGGGAGCCGGTGTCGTCCGAGCTCTACCCCGGCCAGATCAACCGGGTCCCGGACTGACAGGAGGCGATGATGATCAACCCGTTCGACAGCATGAACGCAGGCTTCACCCTGGCGGAGATGACGGAGGCGATAAACCATCTCCCGAACAGGTACAGCCGGATAGGAACGCTGGGTCTCTTTTCGGACGTGGCGCTCCACAGCAACGTGGCGATAATAGAGCTGAAGAAGAACGTCCTTTCCATTCTCCCGACGCGGCCCTGGGGGTCGCCGGGCACGACGGGGAAGGAGGGGGAGCGCGAGCTCAAGTCGCTCATAGTCCCGCACACGCCGTGGGAGGACACGGTGATGGCCTCGGACGTCATCGGCGTGAGGCGCTTCGGTTCCGACAACACGCTGGAGACGGTCCAGGACAAGGTCCTGGAGAAGCTCCAGCAGGCGCGGGACATCTTCGACATAACCGACGAGTACAGGAAGGTCAAGGCTCTGCAGGGCATCGTGGTGGACGCCGACGGGTCCTCGCAGCTCTTCAACAGCTATTCCTTCTTCAACATCACGAAGAAGACGATCGACTTCAAGCTGGGCACGACCACCGAAAACGTCCCCTCCCACGTCCGCGACCTCAAGCGGTACATGGAGGACAATCTCATGGGGGAGACGATGACGGGTGTCCGGGTTTTCGTCGGTCCGACCTTCTACGACCGCTTCGTGAACCACGTCTCGGTGAAGGAGATATTCCTCAACTGGGCGGGGGCGCAGGCGCGGCTGGGCACCGACCTCCGCTCGGGCTTCGAGCTGGAGGGGGTCGTGTTCGAGGAGTACAGGGGGATGGTCCCGAAGCCGGACGGCTCGGGGGCGATCCAGTTCATTCCGGACTCGCAGGGGATAGCCGTCCCGATAGGGACGCGGAACACGTTCAAGCGATTCGTGGCGCCCGCGGACGACTACCTTGACACGGTGAAAACGCTGGGTCAGGCGTACTACGCGCGGCAGGAGACGATGCCGGGAAACAGGGGGATACAGCTTTTCGCGCAGTCGAACACGCTGCCGATATGCTGCTGCCCCGGCAGGGGAACGGGTAACCGCGATGCGGTCGCGACCGTCCGTACCGGCCTGAAGCCCTACATGCCCCGGATACGCTCAAGACATGCCCAGAAGGTTCCCGAAACCCTCCAGGAGCCATGGAGACAGAACCGGTGGTCCGGACTCCAAAGCTTTCTCCCGCCGCCGTGCCTTGGCCCCAGGACCGGAAAGGCTGTCCGGAAGCCACGGGCTCCCCCCTCGGCCAGACCCTCCTCGTCGCTTCCCGCCAGTTCCCCTTCTTCCCGGCCCCCTCCCGCCAGTTCCCCTTCTTCCCGGCCCCCTCCACCCAGTT
>JAISEQ010000274.1 GCA_031264045.1 Deltaproteobacteria bacterium | reverse complement strand
AACTGGGTGGAGTTCCTGCCCCTGGCCGAACACCCTTTCGACGCCTCATGGGGCTACCAGGTGACCGGCTACTTCGCGGTCACCTCCCGCTTCGGGACCCCGGACGATTTCAGGTTCCTGGTGGACCGCCTCCACCAGGAGGGCATAGGCGTCATCATGGACTGGGTGCCCGCCCACTTCCCCAGGGACGCCTTCGCGCTCGAGTGGTTCGACGGCACGCACCTCTACGAGCATGCCGACCCCCGCCAGGGGGCGCACTCGGACTGGGGGACGCTGGTCTTCAACTACGGGCGCAACGAGGTGAAGAACTTCCTCGTGGCGAACGCCCTCTTCTGGGTGGACCAGTTCCACGTGGACTCGCTCCGTGTGGACGCCGTGGCCTCCATGATCTACCTGGACTATTCCCGCAAGGAGGGCGAGTGGATACCCAACCGCTTCGGCGGGAGGGAGAACCTGGAGGCCCTGGAGCTCATAAAGACGCTGAACACCAAGCTCTACGAGCTCCATCCCGGGGCGTCCACGATAGCCGAGGAGTCCACGGCCTTCCCAGCCATCTCGCGTCCGGTGCATCTGGGGGGGCTGGGCTTCATGTTCAAGTGGAACATGGGCTGGATGCACGACATGCTGGACTTTATGGCGAAGGATCCGGTCTACCGCCGCTACAACATGGAGAGGCTGACCTTCGCGCTCCTGTACGCCTTCCACGAGAACTTCATCCTCCCCCTCTCCCATGACGAGGTGGTCTACGGCAAGAGGTCCCTGTGGGACAAGATGCCGGGGGACGCGTGGCAGAAGTGCGCGAACCTGAGGCTCCTTCTGGGCTACATGTTCGCGGAGCCGGGCAAGAAGCTCCTCTTCATGGGGGGCGAGTTCGGGCAGATCTGGGAGTGGGACCACAGCACCCAGCTCTCCTGGGGGCTCCTGGACGATCCCGCCCACCGGAAGCTCATGGCGTTCACGAGGGATCTGAACCGGCTGTACGCGGGCGAGCCCGCCATGCACGAGCTCTACTACGACTGGCGCGGCTTCGAGTGGATAGACTTCCGCGACAACGACTCCACGGTGGTGAGCTTCCTCAGGAAGGCCAGGGACCCTGCGGATCAGGTCTTCTTCGCCTTCAACTTCACCCCCGTGGTGCGCCGGGGATACCGGCTGGGCTGTCCCGGTCCGGGCTGGTACAGGGAGCTCATCAACTCCGACTCCGACATCTACGGCGGCGGCAACGTGGGCCTGGGCGGGGGCTGCGAGGCCCAGCGCGTGACCGCCCACGGCAGGGAATGGTCCCTGGAGCTCACGCTGCCGCCCCTGGGCTTCATCGCCCTCAAGCGAGCGTGAGGTCTCTAGATGGCTCACCAGGTTATCCGCAACGCCCTCGTCTACTTCAGCCCCACCGGGGCCACCAAGACCATAGCCAAGAGCATCGCCCAGGGCCTGGCCATCAACCCCAGGGAGTTCGACCAGACCCTCCCCGCCGACCGCGAGAAGAGGATCGCCCTGGAGGAGGCGGAGTTCATCCTCCTGGCCTTCCCGGTGTACGGGGGACGCCTGCCGTCCCTCGCCAAGGACGTCTTCACCCAGCTCCCCAGGGGACGGCGGCCCGCCGCCGCTGTGGTGGTCTTCGGCAACGTCGGTCCCGGAGACGCCCTTCTCGAGCTCTACGACCTGTGCGCCGCCCGCGACTTCGAGATCAAGGCTGCAGGGGCCTTCGTGGGGGAGCACTCGTACTCCAGCGTCCTGGGCCGCAACCGCCCGAACGACGCCGACAAGGAACGGGCGCGGGTGTTCGGGGTGGGCATCCGCCAGACCCTGTTCGGGAATTCCGTCATCGGCCGCGAGCTCCTGACCAGGGCCCAGTCCCCTTCCTGGAAGCCCTCCGAGCCCAGCCAGGCGCGGAGCTTCATGCTGAAGCCCCGCAGCTGCGAGGTCTGCCGCTTCTGCATCCAGTCCTGCCCCGTGGGCGCCTTCGTCGGGGGCGACCCCAAGCGCATCGACCAGGACAAGTGCATCGGCTGCGCCGCCTGTATCAAGCTGTGCCCCCACAAGGCCAGGACCTTCGGGGACGAGGAGTTCATGGACGACGTGGCCCTGATGGTCGCGAACCATTCCGAGGCCAAGCAGCCTCTGGTCTTCCTTCCCCCCAACCTGCCCGAGTACCTGGGCTGACCGCCGCACGGCGAGGGGCGCGGAGGCGCTTCTCCGGTCGATCCCCTGACCGTCCGGCATCTCCGCAGGCTTCCGGGCGGCGCTCGGCGGCCGCCTGGCCGCGCCGCGCGGTCGGCCGATCCCCCCGGGGTTTCCCGCTTCCCGTTTCATTGCTAGGGGTTCCTGTTTCCCCGCTTCCCGGTTTCAGCTTTTTTCTTTCATTTTCCGTATTCTGACATCGGCTTTCCGTTTCAGCGGTGCTTCGCCGCCTGAAGGGGCGCGGGGCCCCGGAATCCATGCCACCGAGCGGCGCTGGCCTCCCGCGCCGTGCCCGGCTGCGGCGCTGGATTTCGGCGTCCGGCGGCGGTCCGGTTTTCAGTTTTTCTCTCTTTTTTTCTTTTTTTATCCCCTAATCGCCGTTCCCTGCCGCTGGAACGGCATTCGCCCGAGCTTCCCCAGAACCTCCGAAAGAAACTGAAGTGCCGCCCACCTGCGGGAGAAAACGGACCCCCCCCGTTGAAGCCCCGGCCGCGAGCGATGCCGCCTCCGGCGGAGCCGCGCCCGCGGACGCCGGACGGGAAGGGGGACGCGCGTCACGGGCCGTTGCCGGGACAGGTTCCGGAACAGTGTCCGGAGAGGCCTGTGCGGCGGCTGGCGGGCCGGATGTCCCGGGAGCAGCGCCGCCTCCCGGCGGATCCGCCGTCGGCGGCTCGGGAGGGTCCGGCGCCGGGGCCGCTGGAGAGTCCGGCATCGGGGGCTCGGGAGAGGCTCCTGCGGGCGGCTCGGGAGGGTCCGTCTCCGTCGTGAGGAGGGCCGGGGGTTCCCGCGCGGCGAAGGCGCCTCCGGACGGGCCCCGGGCGGGCGAACCCGGACGGGACGCGCCGTCCGGTGACGGATCGGACGGCGCCGGGGGTTCGGGAGATCCCGGCGGCATCCTGGCGGTCGAGCCGCTTTTGAGGCCGGCCGGTCGCGGTGCGATTTCTCCGGAGGCCGCTGGGTACCGGGAGGGCGGTGAGGAGGAGCCTTGCGATGCTCCCCCGGCTAAGGCGGGGCAGGGGTCCCCGGCGTCCAGGAGGACGGTGGAGATAGCGCCCCCTTCCCGCCGCAGGGTCCTCAAAGAGTCGTACGTGTCGGCGGACGGCCAGCCGGTTCCGGGCGCTCCGGGCCCGGCCCGGGCCCCGGCCTTCGTATCCGGGGAGGGGGTCACCCGGGACGGGGAGGAAGCCTCCGCCGGGGCGGCGGGCCCGGAAGAGGCCGCCGGGGACGGCCGGGCGGGCAGGCCTCAGAAGGGCAAGTACCAGCACAAGGCCGCGAAAAGGCCCCCCAAGCGGGTGAGGAGGGTCATCACCCGCGCCAATCCCGAGGTGCTCAGGAAGCTGGAGGAACTGAAGGAGACCGAGCGCCGTCTCTTCCCCGAGGCGGCCGCCGGGCGGGAGCGCCGCGAGGCCGCCGAGGAGTCGGAGCGTTTGAGGGAGCAGGCCAAATCGGCCGCTAAGAAGTCGGCCCCCCTGAGCCGCAAGGCCAAGAGGGATCTGAGGAAGTACGGGGTGACCTCCGCCGGGGGGGCCAAGCCCTACTCGTCGAGGAAGCTTCTGAACTTCAGGATGCTGTTCGCGGAGACGCCAATCGAGGAGGCTGGGGACGTCGAGATAGCCGACAACATGCGGCTCCTCTTCCTGGCGCACGCGGACCACAACATGCCCGACACCCTGGAGAAGTTCGTGGCCTACCTCCGGAACAGCCTGTGCTCCGGGATCTCCGGCGAGCAGCTGGAGAGGGTGATGGACATCCTCGTGCGGTACGGAATCGTGGCCGTCTCGGGAAACAGGATAACCGTCACGGTTGAGTGACGGCGCGTACGGGCAGCGTTGTTCCTGTGCGGAGCCCGGGAGCGGACCCGCTGAGCGGAGCATGGAGGCGGTATCGGGAAGCGGAGCAGAGTAGCCGGTGCCGGAAGCGGAGCAGGGGAGACGGCATCGGAAGCGACGGTGACCGCTGAAGCGCCGCCAGGTTCCGGTTCAGGGGAACGGGCGGGGCGGAGAGGGTCGGTCTGCATCGCGGCAGCGACTGAACGCCGGGCTGTGACAGGAACCGCCATGTTTCTCCAGTGATCCGTCCGGCACGGGAATAGCGCGCTGTTTTCATGAAAAATGCCGGGTTCATTTGTGGACCTGGATGTCGACGGCGTTGTCCTCGCTTCGTATTTCATATTTCATTTCCGGCTCGCTGTAGACGTTTATGAGCTGGTGGCTGGTCGAGAAAGCGTTGTCCTCAATGTAAGCGGGACTTCCGAACATCAGTTGCTCGAGCGTGTTGGAATGATGCTCAACGTAGCCGGGACGTTCTTTGCACAGCCGTTCAACTTTTTTGAGGAGGGAAAGAGAGTCTATGTTCTCGGTTTTGTCATCTGGCATTATGACAAAAAGGTAATCCCTGGCTCTGCTGAGAGACACGTTCATGATGTTTTTTCTGTTGAGGAAAACCTGTGACGAATACGTTGAATTTGAAATTTTTGGAGGTGGATTGAACAGGGCTATGACAATGTCGCATTCATCGCCTTGGAATCCGTGTATGGTACCGACCTGGACGCTTATGTTTTTTGGAAGGTAAATCGATACCATCAGTTTGTCAATCAGGTCAGCCTGCGCTCTGTACGGTGAGATTATCCCTATGCTGAAAACATCATTCTCTTGGATTAAATCTATGAGAGATATAAGATATTTTAAGAATTCTATGGTAAATAATGCAGAATATATTTGGTAATTGCTTTTCCTCTGAAGTCTTTTGGGACGGTAAATGCTCTCGAATTTGCTCACGGGGAATTTTATGACGGTCAGAGGACCAAGCTTGATGAAGTCGCTTACGTTAAGACGGCGCTGACTTTCAGATGTTCTGAAGTGTTTGAGGATGCCGCCGTAAGTAAGTATGCTGAACACCTCGCCTATTTCCGGTATGCTTCGGTATTGGGTCGTGAGAAGTTTGACTGGGTATGGATGAGGCACGGTTGTTGGATTGCTGAAAGAGTCCAATTTAACGAGACTATAAATGTTTTCGTCTTTCCAGAGATCAACGGAAGTTATAGGCTCAATCTGGAAAGGATCGCCAGCGATGATGAACTTTTTCGGTTTTTTCTTGTAGAGAGGGTACACGATGTTAACAAGAGGAATCATGGACGCTTCATCGATAATGATGAAGTCCCAGTTCATTTCCTTAAGATGCAGGCGGGTGTTGCCGTCAGGTATGTAGTAGTCATATGGAAATCTTGCGATTGTCGTGACTGTGACGTTTTTTCGAAATTGTCTGATATCGCATGTTCTCTCATGGAAAATGCCGCTCTGCTCGATGTCAATGTAGTTTGTCGTGCCAAATCTGATCAGCCAGTTCAGGTAACTGCGGTCATCCCCCATTTCAGCTATCAGCTGACTGGCCAGAACATCGGCGGCCTTGTTAGTGGGCGTTAAGACAAGGATGTTCAATTTATCGGTTTCAGACCTGATCTCCTGAATGATTTCCCGTGCCAGGTATCTTGTCTTTCCGGTGCCCGGAGGTCCGAACACGAACTCGATGTTTCTGCAGAGATTGTCCTGCATGTTGAAAGTGTCGTTGAATTCATTGTCTTTCCCGAGGATATCGAATGCCTTCTGAAGTTCTTGCAGCAGGAACACCGGGTTCTTCGCTTCAATTAGCGCTTCTGTCACAAGAGAAAGGTCAATTCCTTCAATCTTGGTTTCAGTTTTGAGTTTTGCCCTGAGCGTGTAGGACTTGACGTTAACGACTTCAACATCAACTGTGATTGTCGGAAGTTTTTCAAAGAATAATTTCAGGGAGATGTCCGAGAGGTATTCCATCGAGTTGGGGATGAAGCGGTTCGGATGTTTGAGCAATAAAGTTTTTGATGTTCCCCCCTCCAGTTGAACTTTGGAAAATGATATGGAAATTTCCCTGCTGTAGGAGCTGTTTTCGTAACTGTTAAGTGATTCCAACTCCAGAAGAGATTTGAACCAGGAATATGAATATTTCTCTGAAGAGTTCACCTGCTGCATCAGGAAGTCAATTTTTGCTATTTCTCTGATTGTTTTCTCTGATTGGTACTTGATTTTATCTATTTTTTGATTAAGGTTGACAGAAGGTTTTAAATATTCATCTTCATCTAAAATGATGTCGTTTGCTGGGTCATCCTGGTATTGCGGATGATCATCAGAAGCATTTAAAGATCGTTTTGAGATTTCATCCGTAATTTTTATCAAAGTTATGTTGAAAGAAGATGCTCTTTTTTTAGGGAGTTTATTTGCTCCGGTATTAGTCCCAGTGTCGGTATCGTCATCATCGTCACCGTTGTCGCCATCGGCGTCATAATCATCGTTATGAATTGGATGTTGAGTGGTTGTTGATTTTTTTTCTTGTGCAAACTTTTGGAGAGCTTCCCGTTGCTCCTGATCTGACAGTCCGAGTGATTTGCCATACGATACAATGTCATTTTGATTGTCGTCGGCGTCATTTTGATTGTCATCGGCAATTGGCTCGTCTCGAATTCCAAGAAAATCCAGTAACAAGTTGGCTCCTGGGCTGGTTACATCATAATCTGAAGAAAGTGTTTTCTTGGTCAATTGATTTGCGGGTACGAAATCACCGGAAGAATTGAATAACCATGGCTTGGTGCGGAGACTGATTGTTTGTAAAGAATCAGAAGACAATAGTTTTTCTGTTCGGAAAAAATATTTATACACGACTAGAATAATCATATTGATAGGCTTTAAATGTATGCCATATGGACTGAAGCAATATGATCTGATTAATGAAATTAATAATGCCCAAATACATATTGATAATGATCTGTCAGATGAACTGATCACAGATTCCAAAATTTCATTAAGTCCATCAATATAATATTCCGTCCATGAAACATATGAAGTTGACCTTGGCCAATAACCTTTTAAGGTTTTAGCTTCTTCATAACTTAAACGTCGCCATAATCTCTTTGGTTTATCATTAACGCCAAGTTCTTTAAAAAATGTATCTAAAAATTTTGTATCATTATCATCTATAGACGATAAATATTGATCAATTCTTAAAAAGTATGTTTTCGGCTTAGCCCTGAACCAATTGCGCAATTCATCTGAATAGAAATATATTTCATTTGCATTGTTACGATATAATTTTTCTGAATTATCATGTGAGCATAAGATAAAATTATAATTTTTTATATCTTTGATATATCCATCTCTTTCTCTGGCAGAACAGTCTTTGAAGAAAGTGAATAGTTTTTTAAACTGTTTAGATAGATTGTTGAAATCACCGTTCTTGAATCGAGGCAAAATAATATTGTAGATCTCATCATGAAGTGATGGCTTTGCGATCCCGAGAGATGTTATGAACTGTTTAGTATCAGGATTGTCAAGCAATTCAGGATAAATGGTGTTGTAGGCGTCCGAATCATCGTCAGACGGCAGAAATAATATGATCTGATCCTGTTCGTTATAGGGTGCAACTGCATTTTTATTGTTATCCAGGAAAATTGGACGACATTTAATCATGTTTGTTCTGATTTTTGTTTCCGAAAGCCATTTGTAGAATTTATGAAGCCAATCAATCGACTGGTTTTCTATAAATTCAGCTGTAATCCCTTGGACATCAGGAAGACTGTGATCAGTGTAATGCCACCCACAGATTATATCTCTTTCACCAACCCAAGCGACCGTTATCTCTTCGATATATTGGGTGAGGACATTGTTTTTTCGTTGAGTTTCATTCCTGCCGAAAGATCTGAAAGCCCATTTTGCTTTCTTGTCTCCCGTCAACAATGCCAGTTGGGCGTCAGAAAAGAGTTCGGCGATATGGCGCATGTTTGCCCAGTACCCGGAATCGCTCGAAACGTAGCCGTTATTGGCAGGCAACAAAGCTTCAGTTTGAAATTTTTCCTTAATCAGCGAATAAAACGGCCTGAATGAAATTATATCATTATCGTATTCGTCACTGAATTCGCTTATGTCAAACGGTATTATATCGAATATGTCGTCAGTAATTAGAAGATTTCCGCTGTCAACACCAATATTTTTGAGCAGGACGATGCTGTCGGCGGATAATTCAGCAAGCCGATGAATCATGTCTTTGTTATGATCAATACCAGCTTTGATACCTTCCCTGCTGTCATTCAAAATAAACGGCGCGTGGATGATGAAGTTCAGTTCCGTGATCACTTTTGTCGGGAAATAACAGAATGCGCTATGTTTCCTGGGGACGAGATTTCCTTTGTCATCGATGAAAAATCCTGCGGAATAAGAGTGGCCATCGACAGTTTTTCGTGAAAATAGCCATAATGCATGATTCTGGGTTATGTTTTCGTCGTGTTGTGAAAGTATGATTGATTCAGCCAGGATATCGCCATGTTGTTGGGTATTTAAAATTTTCTTTTCATAAAAGCCATCGACATTTGAAATTTGAAATGAAATTGTTTTGAGATTTGAAAGAAACAGCAGTGGAAAGCTTAGAGTTCTGAGTTTGTCTGCAATGTGATTGAACGCTTGTTCAAGAGTCCGTGCCTTTCGGTCAAAAGGCAGCTCGAACACCGTTTCTCCTTCAAGCCTTCCGGGATAGTCGTCATCGATAAGGATCGGAACGATGAAACGGTCAATCCTGAAAAAAAAGTTAGGATCGTAGATGCGCGGGCTTGAAGTGTATTGGAAAACTGATTTGAAGCCTACTCCGAATTTTCCTATGGTGTCTTTTGCATTTTTGCTTGATTGAGCAATTGATGTTATGGAGTTGATATCTCCAAGAAGACCATTTTCCTGATCGGCATCTTCGGTTTTCTGATCGGAAATAGAAAATAGGCGCGTCCCGTTGTGGCTGAAAACAAGCCTGTCATCGTGCAGAATGAATCTGGCCGAAGCGGCTTTTGCATCATCTGCATTCTGAATGAGTTCGTAGATGAAGTGGGCCTGGTCTGAATATTTGTCGACTACTCCCTTCTTTACGCCTCTTAAGGCAGGATCTTCAAGCGAATCCGCAAGACCTGCCCTGTGAAGGGACAATGCGGTAAAAAATTCTTTTTCCTGATCGTTCATCGAAGATTGTCCGTTTCCGTTTTCCGGCTTCCCGTTTTTCCGGCGTGCCGTGCATTCCTGTTTCCAATTTGGGGGGGGACCCGACGCTGCGCCTCATCGAATTCTTCAGCATTCAATAATGGCGCAGAGCTTGAATGGAAGAATTTGAATCACGCGGGTTCCGGGCGGCAGGCACGCCGCCAGGCAGTTCGTGCCCCCGCATGTCCCCGGATGAAATAAAAGCATTTTACATTATCGTTTCAGGTTCTTCAAGAGACCAGTCTTTCCCTCGCTCAGTCACTCCATCACTCCATCACTCCGTCAATCCCCCTTCCCGCTTCCTCATGAGCCAGCCCAGATCGGCCGCGAGGAATCCGTGGTTCGTGACCGGCTTCTCCGCCGCCGCCCACTCCCTCCAGCTTTTTGGGTATCTGAGCTGCACTTCGGCGAGGGCCAGCATCAGGGCCCCGGCATCGTTTTCGAAGCCGGCGTTCACTCCGCCCTCCCTGACGAAGTAGTCGCAGAGCCTCGCGGTGGCCTGCCCCGTGGGGGGAGGGGTGGCCCGCAGAAGCACGAGGCGCCTGGACCATACGGGTCTCGGCGTAGCCTCCGCCTCGATTACGGCGAGCTTCACCCTGCTCTGGAAGGCCACGGCGTTGGAGTGGGGGACCAGGCAGATCATGAGCCGCCTCCGGCGGATCTTGTCCTCGCCGCGCTCGATGGACGTGTAGGTGAGGGACAGGAGCTTCTTGGCGGAGGAGCGTTTCGCCTTGACGGGCCTCAGTGCCGCCGGGAGATCCGAGCCGGACTCAGCGGCGGCGAAGGCGGCCAGCGCCTCCAGGGGGCCCTGCCAGAGGACCGCGTCCGCACCGTCCAGGGGGAACCTGCCTCTGAACTTCGCCAGGGCCGACTTGAAGAGCTCGGTCATCTCCCGGTAGGGCGTTCCGGGAACAGGAACCGGAGATCCCGGCGGGGAGGGCGGGGGGGGCGTCCCTGGCGGGGGCCACTCGGCAACCGTTCCGTTTTTGGGGAAGCGGGCCAGGTACGCCCCCGCCGCCTGGATGACGTCCCTGGGGAACTTGCCCTTGAGCGTCTCGAAGAAGGCCCTGGGGAAGGGGAAGCTGGGGTAGGGGGGCACGAACCCCGGCGTCGAGTCGAAGGCGTCCCGCATCCTCGCGGCTATCATCTGCTCCATGAGCGCGGGGTCCGTGAGCGGGCCCAGGACCGTGCGCACGTCGAAGATCCCCAGGCGCTTGCGGGTCACGGCCTGCGAGACGTGGTCCCATACGTCCCCGAGCGAGGTGGCCACGCACAAGGTCCTCCTGGCAAGGGCCTGCACCCGCGCCAGCCGCTCGACGAGAGCGTCGGCCTTCGCCTGGCGGCCCCCGTCGCTCTGGCTCAAGATCCGGTCGAGCTGGTCGAAGGTGACCACGGTGAAGCCCCCGGCCGAGGCCACAAGCGAGTTAACGGCGAAGAAGGCCGCCTCGGGGCCGGGGGACCGCGCCGTGAGCCCCAGCGCGGCCGCCCCCTTCTCGTCCGCGGAACCCGTTGCGATCCAGTCGGAGGCCGGCATGATGACGGACGCGTGCGAGGAGGCGAGCCCGAAGAGGCAGCGCACGGCGTCCCCCTGGTTGGGGGAGCGGGAGGGGAGGGCCCTGGAGAGCCGCAGGACCACGTTCCTCAGGAGCTTCCTCAGCCCGTCCGCGTCCAGCCTGCCGAGAAAGGAGGCCAGGAGTTCCGGGTCGTCGGGGATGCTGCTGAACTCGGCGGCGGTGAGGAGGGCGTGGGCGAGCCTGACGAAGGGCGGGACCCCGTTCCTGCCGTCGCCCAGGAGGGCCTGGGCCGAGGCCCGGCAGCTCTGGGGCCAGAAGAGGTCGAGATCCGTCAGGCCCACGGGCAGGAAGAGCCCGCCGGCCGCCGTCGTCTCCCGGCAGAAGTCCGACAGCAGATGCGTCTTCCCCGCTCCGGCGGGGGCTATCAGGGGAAGGATCCGCATGGGCGGGCCCTCCCAGGCGCCATGAAGCTGCTCGATCCTGGCCCTGAAGGAGCGTCTGGCCTCCCCGTTGATGCTGGGCACGTCGTGGAGGGAGGCCTGGCGCACGTCCGCGTTCCGGAAGACCCCATCCAGATCGAGCAGGTCGAGGCATTCCGCCGGGAGCGTTCCCGCAGTGTCCGTTCCCCCCCTCATCTGATGAACAGGAAGTGGCGCGGGTCGTCCCCGCCGACGAGGAGCGACGCTTCCCTGTCCTCGGGGGTTATGTCAATATGAGAGGTGAATGGATACAGGACGATCGCGCCCCTCTTCTGAAGCTCCATGAGGAGCCGGTCCACGTCCGCCCTCCGGAGGTTCCGGAAAGTCCTCCTGACGACGGAGAGCCTGATGCTTCCGCCTGCCATGCGGTCCGGGGCGGGAATGGCAGAGATGGCCCTGAGGAAGGCTTCGGGATCGGGAACCGGGCCGCCCGGCTCCGGCTCCCGTTCGGGGCCGTCCCCGGGTCCCGCGAGGAGCAGGGGAGGATAGCGGAAGAGTTCGCTCACGGTGACGTCGTTCGCCTTCATGAACGCCGAGACCATGGCCAGGAGCCTCGCCGCAACGGGGCCGCAGCTCTTCGACTGGGGGAGCCGCCGGACGTTTTCGGCATCCCGGAGGTACTCGTAGGCGGCATCCGTGAGCTCGAGGCGCTTGAGCCGCTGGCCTTTCGGCTTCCCGCCATCCGTCTCCTGACGGAGCGGCTCCTCAAGGAGCCCCTGCGCGACGAGGGGCGCCCTCAGCTTCCTGAAATCGTATTTCGGGGACTTTATGTCGACCAGGCGCTCGCCGCCTCCCCTCGAGAGGAGATCCAGGAGCAGCAGGGTCTGCATCGGCGAGACGTCGTAAGTTTTCAAGGAAGGCCTCGCTTGCGGGGGACCCGGCACGGGCCGGGTCCCGCCGGTCAGGGGGTTGAGGTCCGGACCGGCGGCTTCGTTCTCCCGTGGCGCCGCCTCGCGGAAGCCGGGCGGGGGCCGCTCATCCCCGGCCTTCCGCGATGGCCGCGGAGTCGAGGGCAATCTTGATGACGGCCTCGGGGGAAGGCTGGTTGTCGGGGTGGCAGGAGAGGCACATGGAGGCCCTGACCTTCGCGGATCTGGAGCCCGGGCCGTGAAGGCTGCCGCTTAAAGCGTAGAACTGCCCCTTGCCCAGGTGGCTGAGCCTCAGGTCCTCGTCAGTGTCGAGGAACTTCTCGGCTGCGTCCACGGCGGCGCCGGACGAGTGCCTGCCCACGAACTTCGTGCCGAAGTTGTTGATGGCCTGGGTGTCCAGGCTGGTGACCGACTGCGAGGCCAGGATGAGCCCGTAGCCGTACTTCCTGGCCATGGACGCCAGCTTTATGATGATGCTCTTGGACTCGACCGTGATCTTCGACGGAACGAACTCCTTGGCCTCGTCGATGGCGATGATGCCGTTCATGTTGCGGGGGTGGTTGGTGGTGGCCATCGCGTAGATGGCGGCGAGGATGTTCTGGACCATCTTGCGCTGGCGCTCCGGTGAGGGTCCCCCCAGCGAGAGGTTCACGACGGTCACCCTGGGGCGGGACAGGCCGGGGTCAAGCAGCGCCCTGATGTCCGCGGTGCCGTTCCTGTAGAGATTCGGCCGGCCGAGGCCGTTTGTCCTGAAGTTTTCCAGGAGCCGTTTCGTTGCCTTGTTGAAGGAGTCGGTGAACTTCCCGGAATCGTCGGCCTCAGCCTCCTCGGTGAGGGTCTCGAGCGTCAGGAGGAGGCTCTCCAGCCCCGGCTCCATGCCGCTTTGGGCCATCCTCCGCAGGGCGAAGCTTAGCGCCGACTTTTCCGGGTCACTGATCTTCCTCGTCAGGCCGAGGTTGTCGGGCACTGCGCGGACGGCCATTTCGAGGGCGGTATCCAGCTCTTCCGCGTCCCCGTTTTCCGCTATCCCCCTGAGGTCGGGCATCCTGGGGGGAGTGTAGGGGTTCCCGGAGCTCAGGAAGGGCGTCCAGACGACCGCGTCGACGTCGGCGAAGTACGCCCTGGCCTTCGCGTCGTCGTCCGCCGTGAAGCTCTCAGGCCGCCGGGGCCAGGGTTGGCCGAGGAGCGTCAGATCGCCCGAACAGTCGATGACGAGGCTTGAGACGCCCTGGAGCGCGGCCTCCTCGACCAGGCGCCTCAGAAGTACCGTCTTGCCCGATCCGGACTGGCCCAGGATCGCCACGTGCTCGCGGAAGTCCTTCAGGGGCATGAGGGCGGGGCCGCCGGAGAGGTCCTTCCAGCCGGAGGCTAACGTCCCGGCCCTCACGAAGCCATCGCGGGCAGGCACTCCGGCGGTTTCGGGGGTAGAGGGCGGAAGCGGACGGTCGGGCCGGGGTCCTTCAGGAGGCTCCGGGAGGGGCCCTTCGGCGGGCGGCGGCGCGGGGACGGGCTGGGGCCCGGGAACCGCCTTTGCGGCCGCCAGTAGCCAGTCCGTCTCCTTTTTGAGGAGCCCAATCCTCCCTGCGGGTCTGCGCGACCTGGCCCACTCTGTAAAAGTGTCCGGGAAGCGCGCCCTGACTTCGGTCAGGGCATGCAGCTGCGTCTCGTCCTTCCGGGTCGGGGCAACTATCCTGCCGCCGGCAGCTGCCAGCGTGTCATAGGCGCGCAATGACTTGGTGTTCGCGGTGGGTTTGGAGCCGTCCGGACGGATCACGGCAAGGCTTCTTTCGGGGAGGTCCTTCTGGATGCCGGATCTGAGCCGGGCATCGTCCAGGATGCTGCAGTACCTGCTTCCGTGCGGCCCGAGCGCCGTCACGACGGTCAGGACGAGCTCCGGGGCCGGCGGCGAGGTGGTCGCGGTGGTGTAGCTTCCGAAGGGCAGGGCTCCTGGGCCGGAGTCTACGGTGAGCCCGGCGGTCTCGGCCGCCGGGTCCTCCAGGGCCAGGCACTCGAGATAGGCGGGGATGGCTTCGTCCCAGAAGCTCTGGCTCTTCACGGGCGGGGAGGCTCCGGAGGCCTCCCCGAAGAATGCGTCCATCTCTCCCAGGATCCCGTTTTCGGGGCCGTGCCCGTCCGGCGGGCTTTCGGGGGGGGGCGGCTGAACGAGGCCGGGCCTCCAGGCTACGATTTTCTTGAGCTTGTAACAGAGATCGAAGTGCTTGCGGCACTCCTTAAGGACGTCCCGGGGGAACTTGTCGGCGCGGGCATTGAAGAATTCGGAAGGGAAGGGCCAGGAGGGGTATTCGGGGACGAAGCCTATCTCCCCGTAGGCCTTGTCCAGGCGGAGCGTCACCACCTTCTCGAGAAGCTCGCCGGCCAGGCCTGAGAGGAGCAGCGGGAAGTCGAAGCGGTCCATGTAGGAATCGATCACGTTCTCCTTCATGTGCTGCCAGGCGTCTCCCAGAAGCGTGAGGACCGGGAAGGTGCGGAACGCGTGTTCGTGTATGGATGCCAGATCGATGCCGAGGTCGCTTATCAGCTCCTCGCGTGTCCTGTTCGCGTTGACCGAACGCTGGGCGGTCACGATGGCGTCCAGCTGGTCCATGGCGAGAACCGTGAAGGAACCGAGGGACATGAGCCAGGTGAGCCCCATGAAGGCTTCCAGGGATCCGGGCTTGGGCGCGTTGAAGAAGGCGTTGGCGCCGTCGATGTCGTCCGTGTCCTCGGAGGCCAGCCGGAACACGGCCCCGATCACCTCCCTGAAGCGCAGGGCCTCGGATAAGTGCGTCCTCATGAGGCCCGCCCGGACCGACTCCGCCGCGGAGGCGACCTTCGCGGGAGGGAGCCTGACGCCCTGTCCCCCGCCGGACGGGGACAGCCCGGCCGCGCGGGTCAGGTTGTCCAGCAGGAGGCCCAGCTGCGGGCGTTCGCCGTCGGAGGGCCGTGTGAGCGAGTCCAGCGCGGCGCGGTTCAGGGTGAGGAAGAGGTCGTTCGACGCGGTCGTGAGGTCAGCCGCGACGAAGAAGCCCCCCGAGCCTCGGGCCTCCCCGCGGAGCCAGGTCAGCATGTGGGTCTTCCCTGACCCGGCCGGGCCGATGAGGGGCAGGACGAGCGCGGTTCCCTCCGAGCGGCCGGCCTTGAGCCTCGATATCTTCCGGGCCAGGGCTTCCCGCGCTTCGGAGTTGGCCTCCGGAACGTCCGAGGAAGGCGAGAGCTTCAGTTTGGCGGTGCCCTCGAAGTTCGCCCCGTAAAGGGCGTTCAGGACTGCCTGGTCGTCTGGGGGTCCTGGTAGCATGCTTTGGCCTGCCCGGCCTCCGATGCGGGGCGGGGTCGGCCCCGGAACCCGTCGGCGGCGAAAAATAGCGGTTTTGAACAGAAATAACCATAGGGCTGCGGCACGGAATTGTCAAGCTAAGGGCTCTTGGCTGGCGCGGTTCGAAGGATGGGCATAGGGGCACATGCAGGACAGGAGCCTGCCCGCATGCGGTATCGCCGAAGGACGATATCTCGGGGGTCGCCTGCCGAGGCGAGCTTCGCCCTGCGTCGGTGCCGGCAGACATCCGGTGGGGCGGAAGCGGCTCGGTCGGGTCAGCTCCGCTTTCGGGCAGGTCGATGTTATCCGCGTTTCCCAGAATGGGCAGGAGAAGGAAAGACGCCTGTCGGGCATTCGGAAGTGTTTGCTTTTCCCGAAATTGTTCGGAGCTCTTCGTCTCCTTCCGTTCATGCCCGTTCATTCCCCATGCCTGGCCGTATGCCTGCAGACAGGTCGGCGTTTGCTTTGGGGGCCGGCGTTCGCGGCTTGTCCCAGATTTCCGCAGGCATTCGCGATTGGCATGTTCTGGCGGTATCCGTGTGCGGGAGCGCATCAAACTGAGGTTCGCGCAGGGTCGTATCCCGTTTCGGGGGAAGGGACGTTTCTTGTACCTGAGCGGCGGTCGCCGAGCCGGTCGGCGATAAGGATTGTTGACGGAGGCTGTTATTCCAAGAAGTGTTCAAGATTTCAAAAAATTTGGATTTATATCATCGGCAACATTTACGTTGGCTATCAGTAT
>JAISEQ010000256.1 GCA_031264045.1 Deltaproteobacteria bacterium | reverse complement strand
GGCCCGCCCGCTACACCCTCACGGACGAGGGGGTGCTCGTCTTCTCCTCCGAGGCGGGCTCGCTCCCGGTCGATCCCCGCCACGTGGTGGAGAACGGGTCGCTCAGGCCGGGCCAGATGATCCTGGCCGAGGCGGGCTCGGGGCGGCTGCTCAAGAACACCGAGATAAAGTCGATCCTGGCCCGCGCCAGGCCCTACCGCCGCTGGGTCGAGAGCAACCGCCTGGACATCCCCGGCTTCTTCTCGGTGTCCACCGACTTCCGGCTGAGCCTGGAGGATCTGTGGTTCCGACAGCACATCTTCGGCATGACCCGCGACGACACCGAGGTGATACTGGCCCCCATGGCCTCGACCGGCCAGGAGCCCGTGGGCAGCATGGGGGCGGACGTGCCGCTGGCCGTGCTGGACGACCGCCCCGGCTCGCTCTTCAGCTTCTTCCGCCAGCAGTTCGCGCAGGTGACCAACCCCCCCATAGACCCCATCCGGGAGGAGCTGGTCATGAGCCTCATGACCTTCATGGGCTACGATCCGAACATCCTGGCAGAGGAGCCCGGCCAGGCGAGGCTGGTGAAGCTGGCGCACCCGTTCCTGTCCAACAGCGATCTGGCGAGGTTGGAGAAGGATCTGCGCCACGACGACTTCCACGCGGAAGTGCTGGACGCGACCTTCGCGCCCCCGGCCCCGGGGGACGATCCGGGGGCGGCGCTCCTGACCGCGCTCTCCGGCATCGCCCGCGCCGCCTCCGACGCCGCCGCGGCGGGCGCCAGGATCATAATCGTGTCTGACCGCTCGGCGGGGAAGCCGGCGCCCGGCGCGGATCCGGGCCGGGATCCCTCCCGCGCCCCGGTGCTCCTGCCGGTGCCCTCCCTGCTGGCGGTGGCGGCCGTGAACCAGAAGCTCATAGCGGACGGGAGGAGGGTCTCCACCGGTGTCGTCTGCGAGTGCGGGGACGCCTGGGAGGTGAGCCACATGGCCATGCTCCTGTCCCTGGGCGCGTCCGCCGTGAACCCCTACCTGGCCTACGAGACCGTGGCGGAGCTGGCGGGGCGGGGAGCCCTGGCCGCCCCCATGGGCGCCGCGGCAGCGGTCGAGAACTACGTGAAGGCCCTGCGCAAGGGGCTCCTGAAGATCATGAGCAAGATGGGCATCTCGACCCTCCGGGGCTACCGCGGCGCCCAGATCTTCGAGGCCGTGGGCCTGGGGCCCGGCGTCATGGAGAGCTTCTTCCCCGGCATCCCCAGCCGCGTGGGGGGGCTCGAGGCCGCGGACTTCGAGCGGTCGATGGTGGACCGCCTGCAGGGCGCGTGGGATCATCACCCCTACGTGGTCTCCGGCCAGGCGGACCTGGCCGCCGGGCCCGCCCCGGCGCAGGGGCCCGACGGGGGGCTTTTCCCCTCCTCCGGCCTCGAGGGAGGGGATGGGGAACTGCGGGACGGCGCTGGCGGCGCGGCGCCTCAGGCCGCCCCCGGCCCGCAGGGCCAGGGAATCAGTCAGGACGCCGGCGGCGAGGCGCCGGGGGAGCCCGGAGCTTCCGGCCGGTCCCCGGCCGCCTCCCCCGGAACCGCGGAGCGCCCCGCTCCCGCGCCCGCTCCCGGCGCGGGGGCCCCGGACGGGCCGCCCGCGCGCGCGGGCAGGCCCGTGAGGCCGCTCGCCGAAGGCGGGGCCTACAGGCTCCGGAACCAGGGCGTCAGGCACCTCTGGACGGCCCGGACGGTGACGCTCCTCCAGGAGGCCGTGAGGTCCGGGAGCTTCGAGACGTACATGGAGTACGCGGAGCTCATAAACGATCAGGCCGAGCGGGCCTTCACCCTGCGCGGGCTCCTGGACTTCAGGCCCGGCGAGCCCCGGGTGCCGCTGGAGGAGGTGGAGCCGGAGGAGGAGATCGTGAAGAGGTTCGCGACCGGCGCCATGTCCTTCGGATCGCTCTCGAAGGAGGCCCACGAGACCATGGCCATAGCCATGAACTCCCTGGGCGCCAGGAGCAACTCCGGCGAGGGCGGCGAGGACCCGGCCCGCTACGCCCCCAGGCCCGACGGCCTCTCCACCGTATCGGCGGTCAAGCAGGTGGCCTCCGGCCGCTTCGGGGTGACGCTCGAGTACCTGAACCACGCGAAGGAGCTCCAGATAAAGATCGCCCAGGGCGCCAAGCCCGGCGAGGGGGGGCAGCTGCCCGGCCACAAGGTGGACACCGAGATAGCCAGGGTCAGGCACTCGACTCCGGGGGTGACGCTCATATCCCCCCCGCCGCACCACGACATCTACAGCATCGAGGACATAGCCCAGCTCATATACGACCTCCACCAGGCCGCGGACGAGGCCACGGTCTGCGTGAAGCTGGTGAGCGAGGTGGGCGTGGGGACCATCGCGGCGGGGGTCGCCAAGGGCCTGGCCGAGTCCATACTCATATCCGGCTTCGACGGCGGCACCGGGGCGTCTCCCCTGTCCAGCATCCGGCATGCCGGCTCCCCCTGGGAGGTGGGCCTTTCCGAGACCCAGCAGACCCTCGCGAGGAACCACCTGCGGGCCCGCGTGAGGCTCCAGGCGGACGGGCAGATGAAGACAGGCAGGGACGTCGCGGTGGCGTCCCTCCTGGGCGCGGACGAGTTCGGGTTCGCGACGGCCGTGCTCGTCTCCATGGGTTGCCTCATGATGCGCAAGTGCCACACCAACGGCTGCCCGGTGGGCGTGGCCACCCAGGATCCGAGGCTCCGCGCCCGCTTCAGGGGCACTCCCGAGCACGTCAAGAACTACTTCCGCTTCGTGGCCCGCGAGCTCCGGGGAATCATGAGCCTTCTGGGCTTCAGGACCATGGCCGAGATGACCGGCCGCTGCGACCGCCTGGAGCCCAAGCGGGACGCGCCGGCGGCCAGGGGGCGCGGGCTCGACTTCTCCGCGATCCTGTTCCGCCCCCCGGAGGGCGAGCGCCGCTTCACGGGCTACCGCGACACGCGCGACCGCGGGACTCTGGACGACCGCCTGCTCCCGGAGCTCATGGACAGCATCAGGACCGGCGCGCCTGTCGAGGTCGAGGTCCCCGTCAGGAACACCGACCGCACGGTGGGCGCGAAGATAAGCTCGCGCATAGTGCGCCTGCACGCCCACGGGGGCCTCCCGCCGGACACGGTGAGGATCAGGCTCGCCGGCACCGCCGGCCAGAGCTTCGGGGCCTTCGCCGCCCGGGGCCTCACCCTGGAGATCCGCGGCGAGGTGAACGACTACGTGGGCAAGGGCCTGTCCGGCGGGAAGATCATAGTGAGGCCCCCGGACGAGGTGCATCCGGACTTCGTGCCGTCCAGGAACACCATCGCGGGGAACGTGACGCTGTACGGGGCGGTGACCGGCGAGCTCTACATGAGGGGCCTGGCGGGCGAGCGCTTCGCGGTCCGGAATTCGGGCGCGCTCGCCGTGGTCGAGGGCATAGGGGATCACGGCTGCGAGTACATGACCGGCGGACGCGTCGTGGTCCTGGGGCCCGTGGGCGTGAACTTCGGGGCCGGCATGAGCGGCGGGCTGGCCTTCGTTCTCGATCAGGACGGCTACTTCGACGTGAGCGTCAACCACGAGATGGTCGATCTGGATCTCCTGGATTCCGAGGACGAGGAGGAGCTCCTGGCCCTCATGCGCCGCCACCTCCTCTACACCGGCAGCGACGTCGCCCGGGGGATACTCCGGGCCTGGCCCAGGGACCGCGACCGCTTCGTCAAGGTCTTCCCCCTGGAGTACCGCAGGGGCATCGTCCTGGAGAGGAGGAAGTTCATCTTCCCCGAGGACGATCCGGCAAACGAGGCGGCCGCCCGGATTTCCCCGGCGCGGGACGCGGCGGGCGCCGGGGCGGCCTGACGGCGGACAGAGACCCGGGCGCCGGGAGCGCCGGAGGCAGGCGGTAGGAAATGAGCGAGTACAGACCGATAGCCGAGAGGATCAAGGACAGCCGTCCGGTGGAGCTGAGGCCCGCGCCGGAGTATCTCTCCGTGGAGCTCGGGCGCTGCCAGGACTGCGGGATACCCTTCTGCCACGCCATGGGGTGCCCCCTCCACAACGTGATCCCCGAGATAAACCTGGAGGCGCTCCACGGACGCTGGGAGTCGGCCCTCTACAAGCTCCTGGAGACCAGCCCCTTCCCGGAGTTCACGGCGAGGGTGTGTCCGGCCCTCTGCGAGGGCTCCTGCGTCCAGGGCCTGTACGGCGAGCCCGTCCCCGCGAGGCTCGCCGAGTACGCGGTGAGCGAGCTCGGCTTCGAGCGGGGCTGGATAAGGCCCCTGCCGCCCCTGCGCCGCACGGGTTTCAGGGTGGCGGTGGCCGGCTCGGGACCCGCCGGGCTCGCCTGCGCCTTCGCGCTGAACCGCGCCGGGGTCTCGGTCACCGTCTACGAGCGCGACCGGAGGCCCGGGGGATTCCTGCGCTACGGCATCCCCGACTTCAAGCTCGACAAGAGGGTGATAGACCGTCGGATCGATCTGATGGAGGCGGAGGGCGTGAGGTTCCGCATGAACGTGGAGGCCGGGGCGGACATCTCCGCTAGGCTCATCGGGGACCGCTACGACGCGCTGGTGATAGCCTCGGGGGCCAGGAGGAAGCGCGATCTCCCAGTTCCTGGCCGGGAACTGGCGGGGGCGCTCTTCGCCACCGACTACCTTTCCGCCCAGAACCGCGTGAACTCCGGCGAGGCCGACTCCCTTCCCCCGGGCTTCTCCGCCGCGGGCAAGAGGGTGCTCGTCATCGGCGGCGGCGACACCGGTAGCGACTGCGTGGGCACGGCCAACCGCCAGGGCGCCTCCGAGGTCTCCCAGTTCGAGATCATGCCCGAGCCCCCGGCCGTCAGGGCCCCCGGCAACCCCTGGCCGCAGTGGCCGAGGACGCTGCGCACCTCCTCCAGCCACGAGGAGGGTTGCCGCCGCCGCTGGAACGTCGACACCCTGGAATTCCTGCCCTCGGACTCCGACCCCTCCAGGCTGGGCGCCGTGAGGTGCCGAGAGGTCGGCTGGAGCTCCTCCGGCGGGCCCCCGAAGCCGGTTCCCAGGCCAGGATCGGAGTTCGCGGTCAGGGCGGATCTGGTGCTCCTGGCCATGGGCTTCACCGGTCCCGAGGAGACCCCCCTCAGTCCCGGCGGCCTCGCCGCCCCCCCCGGAGGGGCCCTGGGGGACCGGATCTACGCCGCCGGGGACGCCGCCCGGGGGCCGTCCCTCGTCGTGAGGGCCATAGCGGACGGCCTCGAGTGCGCGGCCGGGGTCCTTGCGGATCTGGCCTCCGGCGGGGCGGTGGCCAGGAGAAGCGCCTGAGGAGGCCCGTCCCCTCCCCGCGCGCCCCGGCAGGCCTGGGTGAGGGATCCCCCTCGGCCCGGGCGGTGAAGCCGGGGCACTGGCGGGCGCGCTCTCCGCTGCATACGGACTCCCCCCGCCCGTGCCGGGAGGGCTAAGCCGGGCCGGGGGCGTTCAGAACGGCTCCTTCGGGCCGGAGGCGCTTGCCGGGTTCTGGGGTCCGGGACGGCGGACCGGTGACGCGGCTCCGGATCCGTCCCCCTCCGCCCGGATCAGGGGGAACCCGGTTCCTCACGGGACACCGCCCGAACCCCCTTGATGGCCGGGAGCGGAAGCGGTAACCTCACTGCGGCCCGCGCGGGGCCGGCCGTACCGTCCGGGCAGGCGGCCCTCCCGCGCCCGGCCGCATGAAGGGAAGGGGGTTTCGAGTTGATTCTTCTCGTAGGCGCCGACGGCCAGCTTGGGCGCGAGCTCTCGGCCTCGCTGGGGGTCCTGGGGCATCTCTCCCGCTGGACCGTCGGGAACATGGATTTGGCGGACCCCGATCTGGAGTCCAGGCTCGCCGGGGTCGAGCTGCCCGGCCTGAAGGCCGTGGTGAACGCCGCCGCCTACACGGCGGTGGACAGGGCCGAGTCCGAGGAGGACGTGGCCTACCGCGTGAACGCGCGGGGGGCTGAGCTCCTGGCCGGGCTCGCCGAGCGGCACGGGGCGGCCTTCGTGCACTACTCCACCGACTACGTCTACGGCGGGTCCAAGGCCGGACCCTACACCGAGGAGGACGAGCCCGCGCCCCTGAACGCCTACGGGCGCACGAAGCTCGCGGGGGACAGGCTCTCCATGGCCGCCTGCCCCAGGCACATCGTCTTCAGGACCTCCTGGGTCTTCTCCCAGACAGGGGCCTGCTTCCCCCGGACCGTCTACAACCTGGCCAGGACCAGGGACAGCCTGGAGATGGACTGCACCCAGAGGGGGGCGCCAACCTCGACGGAGCTCCTGGCCGCCGTCACGCTCCTGGCCCTCAGGGGCGTCCTGGGACGCGGACCCGCCGCCTGGGGCCTCTACCACCTGGTCTCCTCGGGGGAGGCCACATGGCTGGAGTTCAGCCGCCACATCGTCTCCAGGGCGGCGGAGCTGGGGCTCCCCGTGAGGCTCGGCCCCGGGGCCATAACGCCCCGAAGCGTCCCCGACCTCTCCAGGCCCGCCGTGAGGCCGCTGAACTCTGTCCTGTCCACCGGGAAGGCCGAGGAGACCTTCGGGATCGCCCTTCCGAACTGGACCTACTACGCCGACAGGTTCGTGGAGGGGCTCCGCTACCAGGCGGACCTCCGATGAGCCGACGGCCGGAGGGCACGGTGGCGGGCCACGTCTCTTTCAGGACATCAGCCTCATTCAGCGGAGAAATGTTTCGTGCGGGACGCGGAGGTTAAGGATCTCGTTCGGAAGGTAGCTCCTTCGCAAACTTTTCGTAGGCCGGTTGCTTTCCTGCCGCAATCAGGCCCGGACATCGACCGGATTCTGGCCCGGCAGTTGGAATGTGCCGGAACCCGGTTTCAGGGAAGCGGCTGCCCATGGACCGTGCAGCCGTTCTTGCCGCGATCCTCTTTAAAGGGGCAGGCGTTTTGCTGAAGAGAATCTTGACGAGATTAGTGGAGCCGATGCCGTTTGCCCCGCCGCAGGAAAATGCCTGGAAAAAATGATATTTCAGCACATCTCGCAGAAGCCGGATCCCGTCTTGAATGTTCTGAAACATACTGAAATTTTATACCCAAAGCGGATATTGCTAAAAGACTGCCGCATCCGATGTTAAATTTCACATAAGATGTTTTGGATGCCTTGCGATAATTTCATTTCTGAAAGAACAGTGTCTGATAATGACTACACTACTGGTTCGAAATTTTATTATAAGCGATATAAATACATGTTAACACAAATGTAAAATTGCTTTAAGGTAAATGAAAATGAAAAAGTATTGTTTGATCGACAACTGCAGTGAGTGTTAATCAGATAAAATTTTAATTGATATGACGGGTTAGAAAATGCTGAATTGATGGTATTTTCAATAATTAAAATAATTTATATTGCATTTAAAGACGATTGTTAAATATTGACTTGTGGAGTGCTTTTTATTGACGCTGATCATGTCGGTACAATTATGCTTACGAATGATTTTACAGCGGTGAAATTTTGCTGTCATGTGATATCGATCAAAAGATATTGTATGGGATAATGATTTTACAATTTTATTAAATTAGAAATATGACAAACAAAATGACGTTTAAATTTCAACAGTAAAATACATGTATTGTTTTCCCCTTGTAAGGTTCAACGGCGTTCCTGATCTTGTCGGTCCAAGGTTTATCAAGGTCTTTGTCGATGATGAGGAGCCAGCCTTCATCAGCTCCGCATTTGTCCATATAGCCGTGCAACTGTTCAATGCTATGTTTATATGTCGAGACGCCTTTGATCTTTAGTTCTATAGGATAAATGCGTTTGTTATAGATTATGCAAATATCTGCTCTTGAGTTGCCTAATGCATACTCTCTTGTGACCGAATCGACTCCGCCGTTAACAAGCTTTTGGATAAAGCTGAAGAAAACTAAATGTGCTAGAGATTCATTGGTAGCGTTGATAAAATTTTTTTTAAATGCTTTGATAAATTCTTTAGACATAATATTATCCCTGATGATTCCCAGGCTTTTCCATGCATTTCTGACGCTGAGATTAATAGTTTTGTTTATGAAGTCACTTGAAGTGAACATGCCAGAATTTTGTTGCCAGTAAGTTTGGAATGATGCAATAAGTCCTTTCATATCAATGGATGTTGAATTAATATATGGTTTAACGATTTCATCAGGTATGGCATTCTGAAGAGGTGAAGTCAAAGCTTTAACGATTACGGATTGATAAATTGGATTGGAGACATGAAAAGCGGATTCGCCTGAGATATTGTCCTGGACCATTTTAACAAGGCCAAGATCGACGACAATCTGTATGTCATCGGATGTAACTGCTTCAGATAAATCTTTGGTTCCGCCAAAAAGGGCGAACAGCACTTTAGAAATTCGTTTTTCTGCAAATCTGTTTTTTAGAGATTGAATATGAGATAATTTGCTAGAAATTAGAGTGTAAGCGGCTTTATCAATATTTTCTCCGGTGATATTTTGGGAAAAATCATTATTCAGTTGATTGGCAATTACTTCATTAGCTAGGGCATTGACCAGCCACGGCTGTCCCTCGGACCAGTGCCAGGCACGTTCAATGGCATTTCTTTCAAAGATTTGATCGCAGGCCTGCGTATGTTGCGCGTAAAGCTTTTCGACTTCATCAATGTTAAAATTTGGCAATGTTAATGAAAATGGAGAAATGTTGAATGGACTTGGACGACCTGTAAGTTCGTTTTCAGGAATGATTTTGTCGAGCGCTTCTCTTATGTCTTTAGTGCCGACAAGAGCAATCGATCTGGGATACATTATGGGATCAGACGTCCGGCTGTCAAAAAAATCTTTTAATATGGATAGAAAAAGGTACAGTGGTGATCCGGTCAGGGTGTCCATCTCGTCAAAAAACAGTATCGTTTCCTTATCTAGCTCAGTTGTCAGACGGTAGAGAAATTCATCGACTTTTTCTCTTTCTGACAGGGTGGAAACATATTGATATTCACTATATTTTTGTTTTAAGATTGGAATGGAAGAAGTTTTAAGGCCTGTGCGGATAGCTGAAACAACACCGTTCATGGCATCTGCATCATCGGAAATTTTTGTAAGTCGTGACAGTGGGCACCATACAGCATAGTATTTGCCATCTTTATTGATTTGATTAGTTAAATTTTTTAAAACAGTTGTCTTTCCTGATTGTCTGGGTGAATGAATCAGGAAATATTTTTTACCGTCAATCATCTCGTTGATTTTTGGACAACGATCGAAAATAGGTAGCATGTAGTGTTCATTTGGCCTGCAGGCGCTTTCGATGTTGAATGATTTCATAAAAGGATAAGCCATGGAAAATCCCTGCTGAACACATAGAATTAATTCCGTGATGAATAACCATCACGGATGATTAGTAGGCTCTGATCGGGCCAAGGCGGCAGACCAACGCGCCGGACCAGGAACCAGGAACATATTCAGAATATACCATGGCGCATTAAAAATCAACAGAAATCATCGAGTTTTTTGAATTGATGTCCACGGCGATAAAACTTGACCCATGTATGACGCCACCGCAATAAGTTGACGGGAAATTTCTGGTGAAGAAAGGAAATGGATGAGTCGACAGGGTCCAAAAATGGTGATTGCTAACTCACTATCCACCAATATCTGGTATGCTTCCAATTATCTATGCCTTCCAGAATCCTCAGACTGGGGGACGCAAACAATCCCGTGCAGCCTCACCGACTTATTGCGGTTTCGTAAAATATGACGTCACAGATATGAGTCGCCGGGAGATTCATGATGGGGAAAAGGATGAGTCGATGGTGACAAAAATGGTGATTTGCCATTGTCCATCCTCAATATCTGGTACGCTTTCACTTATTCTCGGCCGCCCGGAACCCTCATGCTGGGGAACCCAAACGGTCACGTATTGCCTCACAGACTCATTGCGGTTCCAGCATAGTCTTGCAAGAAAAAATATTTTTGTGTGCGTCCAAGTCAGAATGAGAAAGGAAAATGCTTGACCTGAAAAGGTTTTTCTCGGACTTCACCCTGAAACAGAATCCTGATGCGTCAATCCGTATACGCTTGCATCCGGTTTAATAGGCAGGCATAATTCAGGTGTAAAACTGGCATCGCAGGCATGAGACAGCCGCCCGGAGGAGGAAGCGGATGGTCGAGGGTGCCGCCGACAAGCTGACGGAAAAGGCCGTGCGGAACGCGGAGCCCGGCCCGAATGTGAGGAAGCTCTTCGAGCGGCACGGGCTGTTCCTCATCCTGCCTCCGAAGGGGGCCAGGTCCTGGAGGTACGCTTTCCGGTTCGGGAGGAAGCCCCTGACCCTGACCACAGGCACCTGGCCGGAGACTTCCCCTGCCTGGGCCAGGGCGGCGCACGCCGAGGCGAGGGGTATGCTTTCCGGGGGTGTCAGCCAGGCAGCCGCCAAACGGGAGGCGAAGCAGGCCGGATTCGCCGCCGGGTCCCCGACTTTCGGGGAGCTCGCGCAGGACTTCGAAAGGAGAAACGATGACGGCGAAGAAGGACTTCAGGGTTGACCTGACCACAGCCGGCGGGAGACGGCCGTGCCGGGAGCTCGGCATGAGCGAGGCGCGGCTCCGGGGAACTGCCCATGCCGAAAAGCTGTTTTCGCGCCATTTAGAGAGGCGGTCCAAGTCCGGGCTTTTCACGGAGCGGGATCTGGACTCCGTCTCCGTATGATAGGGAAGAGTTCGTTGCCTTTTTCGAGAGGCTGCGCCCCGGGCACATGGACTCGTGCATTCCGCCGGGCGGTACTTGGCCCCGCGAACGCGAGAGGAGGGCGACGCGGGGCGCGGCGGCGGCGCGGAGCGGACCGGAGCAGGAAAGGGCGGCCTTCCGGGTGCCGCCCATAAGGCGAGAGGACGACGGAGGGCACGCCGCACCGCCGGCGATGCCCGCTACGGGCGGGAAGGGATACTGAATGACGGAAAACGACGTGAAAGAGGCCGGGGCCGCCTGTGTACTCGCCCGCGCGGACAGGGAGGGGCTGGCGTTCGAGAAGGTGCCGGGCGGCTACAGCCTGCTCCTGGACCGGTTCCAGTACTGCCATTGCGTCTGGGTACTTATAACCTTGACGCCCGATGCCAGGGAGGACGCCGCCAGGCTCCTGCTGGACGCTGGGACTGAGCACGCGCCGCTGTTCTTCCGCTGGAAAGACAGGGACGTGTACGCGTTCGACTCCACAGACGGCTTCTGCGAACCCGAATGCGGGCGGAACGGAAACGTGGAGGTCAGGGGCTGGGAGGAGATAACGTTGCCGGATAAGACGTTTGAGGAAGGTCTGCTGAGGGCGCAGGCCGGGAGTTCCGTTTACGAAGCCCTGGACACCCGCAACCATCTAGGCCTGGAGCAGTTCCTGGCCCGGTGGACCGGAGGGGAGGGATGGATCGAGCAGGATCCGTGAAAATGCCTCCGTCCTGTGAGGATCGGGGCATGGATGATAACATCCGGGGAGTGACAGAACCACGGAGAACTGTTTAGCAATGAACATGCTAAACATTTTGTCGCCCTCCATCGACTGTTCGGCTTGTCGCCCTCCATCGACTGTTCGGCGAAAGCTGACCCGGTTCGGTACGGTCTCGAGCCGGCGATTCGCGGCGACCCGCCCAGAGCGGACCCGGGAATCGGCGGTATCGACCTTATGGCCCTGGAGGCCGACGGAAGGTCCGTCGAGGCTCATGGGCACGGCATTGTTCACCGAGCCGATCGAGATGGACCGGCCCTCCTGCGGCGGATGCCGCCATTGCGCTCCCGTGCTGACCAAGCCTTGCCCGGAGTACCCCGAACTCCCGGGTTGACCTGGCCCAGACCGGACCGGAGGATCGGAGATGATCGTTTGACCCTGATCAAGAACTGTGGTATTCGATTAGCGAGATGATTCATTTTTTTTGCTCCCACCCCCTATCCCGGACGTCCGGAGCTTCGGAATGCCCCCGCTGAACAAATTCCAAAGAAACCTCCTGGAAGCCGCCGTGGTCAAGGCCCGCAACCTTGCGGAGGACGGTGCCCGGGCCGTCCTGGGCTACCTGGGGGTGGCGGAGGCATCGGCCCCGTCCTACCTGAACGAGGGGCAGCGGGACCTCCGGCAACGGCTGAGAGATCACGGACGACAGCTCGGTGACACAGAAAGCGACGACAGGACCCAGACTCTGGATATCCTTGTTGAGGAGATCGCCTACGAGCACTGGCACCGGATGCTGTTCGCGAAATTCCTGGCGGAAAACGATCTGCTGATGTACACCGGCCACGGCAGCGCCGTGCCCGTCACCCTGGAGGAGTGCGCGGAACTGGCCCAGGGCGAGGGGGCTGCGGACGGATGGGAGCTCGCCGCGAGATGTGCCTCCCGGATGCTTCCCCAGATATTTCGCAGCGGCTCTCCCGTGTTTGAGGTCGTATTCCCTCCCGAGTGTAGCCAGGGACTTGAAAAGGTGATAGCCTCACTTCCGACTGAAATTTACATGGCCCAGGACTCGCGCGGTTGGCTTTACCAATTCTGGCAGACAAAGAGAAAGGCCGAGGTCAACGCTTCCGAAGACAAGATAGGGGAGAGGGAGCTCCCGGCTGTCACTCAATTATTTACTGAAGCTTATATGGTTTCCTTTCTTTTGGATAATTCGCTCGGAGCGTGGTGGGCGGCCCGTAAGCTGACGGAAACGGCTCTTGCTGCAGCCGAATGCGAGGCCGAGCTGCGCCGGAGAGCGGCCCTGCCCGGAGTCCCCCTGGACTACCTGCGTTTCGTCAGGGACGGGGAGGGACCATGGGCACTGGCCGCCGGAGCTTTCGAACGCTGGCCGGACAATCTGGCTGACTTCAGAATTTTTGACCCCTGTTGCGGGTCAGGCCACTTTCTGACGGCGGCCTTCCGCATGCTTGTCCCGATGCGCATGGAAGCCGAAGGGCTGTCCTCCCGCGAGGCGGTGGACGCCGTGCTGCGCGACAACTTGCACGGCCTGGAGATTGACCGCCGCTGCGTGGAGCTGGCCGCCTTCGCCCTTGCGATGGACGCCTGGACGTATCCGGGAGCCGAGGGGTACCGCGAGCTTCAGGAGCTGAACGTCGCGTGTTCAGGCATCTCGGTCGGTGCCCGGAAAGAGGACTGGACGGCCCTGGCGGACGGTGCCCCCGCGCTTCAAAACTCGCTCGCCGAGCTATACGACACGTTTGCGGATGCGCCTGTACTCGGGAGCCTGATAGACCCCAGGCTGGACGATAATGCCGCAGGCCTTTTAGGAGCCGACTGGACCCTTGTAAAACCGCTTCTGGACAAGGCACTGTCGGCAGAGACTTCCAGCGAACGCACGGAAACTGCTGTGGCTGCCAAGGGGATTGCCGAGGCCGCGCTTCTTCTTTCCCGGCGCTATACGCTGGTCATTACCAACGTGCCTTATCTGTCCTCCGGGAAGCATTCCGAAGCGCTCAAAAAGCACTGCAGGGACTATTACCCCGAAGCCAAGAGTGATCTTGCAACGGTTTTCCTCGATCGTTGCCTGACGTTCTGTACCGAAGGGGGGACCGTGGCAGCGGCCACTCCGCAAAACTGGCTGTCCCTCACAAGCTACGCGAAATTCAGGGTTAGGCTGCTCAAGGAGGATACCTGGCAGATTTTTACTCGACTGGGTCCCGGTGCGTTTGAGACGATTTCGGGTGAAGTGGTGAAGGCTGTACTGGTTATCATAAGCCGAGGATTTAAGGACGGAAATATTTTAAGCTGTATTGACGTATCTGGACATCGTTCTGCATCAGACAAGTCCAAAGCGCTTTCCGCCTCCGGAGTCGTGAACGTCGGCCAGGCGAGGCAGCTCGATAACCCGGACGCGAGGGTATCGGGGGAAGAGATTGGTTCCGGGGAATTGCTTGAACTTTTTGCCATAGCTAGCCAGGGGATTAAAACTGGAGACGATCCTCTCTCCAAGAGGTGCTTTTGGGAGATAGGTTCAATTGATTCAGGCTGGCAACTTTACCAGAGCACAGTGGACTTCCCAATACATTACGGGGGACGAACATCCGTCATCGACTGGCGAATGAACGGCGCGGGGATGGTGCGTCCCAGACTCAACAACAAAAATGTCGGTACTCGCGGAGTTGCAGTATCAGAAATGAGGGACTTGGCCCCAACCATTTACACGGGTGAGTTGTTCGACAGCAACGTCGGTCCGATATCCCCAGTTGACGAAAAGCTGCTTCCAGCCCTCTGGTGCTACTGTTCTTCCCCGGAATACAACGAGACAGTCAGGGCAATCGACAAGGCTTTGAAAGTTACCAACGCCACGCTCGTCAAGGTTCCATTCGACATGGACCGCTGGACCCAAGCGGCGAAGATGGCTTATCCCCACGGCCTGCCGTTACCCTATACCGACGACCCAACTCAGTGGATATTCCACGGCCACCCGTGCGGCTCCGTGAT
>JAISEQ010000239.1 GCA_031264045.1 Deltaproteobacteria bacterium | reverse complement strand
ATCTGGGGGAGGCCGGTGTCCTGGCACAGCGGTATCCTGTCCTCCCTGGCCGTGCGCATGTTCTCGGCTAGTATCTCCAGCACGTCGGCCGCCTGGGGGGAAGCCTCCAGGCGGAGCGCCTCGTGAAGATCCGCTTCCACCCCCGGGGGCAGCCGGAAGGCGGTTTCAAGAAACAGCCTCTTCACGCAGGCGTAGAGCTCTTCGGTCGGGATCTCCCTCATGGGACTCGACGTGATCCTTTCTTCCGGACGATCCGTCGGGATGCCGGGTCGGCCCGCAGGGCGGAGGGTTTTCCGGGGCCGGGCTCCGGGGCGGAGTGGTTTCCGGGGCCGGGCTCAGGGGCGGAGTGGTTTCCGGGGCCGGGCCTCGGGGCGAAGGGGTTTCCGGGGCCGGGCCTCGGGGCGGAGGGTTTTCCGGGGCCGGGCCGCAGGTCCGCATCGGACGGGGCCGGGGAAGAGGCCCCCGGGGCCGGGCAGGTCACATGATCCCGGTCACATGATCATTATATAGGGCCTGTCCACAAGGTTCTTGCGCCTGAGCTCGCGCCCGTAGGCCTCGGCCGCCGCCTGGTCCTCGAAGACCCCGCTCATGACCCTCCACCAGGGCTGGTTGTTCACGGTGACGCTCATGACCTCGGCCGGGAGCCCCTCGCTCTCCAGGCGCTCGCGGAGCCGCTCCGCGTTGGCCTCCTTGCTGAAGGAGCCCATGATGATGGTGTAGCGGCGGCGCGACGGGGAGGGGGACGGCGCCGCGGGCGCGGTCCGGGAGGCCGCGGGCGGGGCTGACAGCCTGGGCCTTCTGGGTTTCGGTTCCGCCTCGGGGTCGGGCGGCTTCAGTTCGATGCGTTCCGCCTTGGGGACGGGCCGTTCGGGATCCAGGCGCCTGCCCACGGGCTCCATGCGGCTTATGAGGGGCACCATCTCGTTCGCCCCGGCCCTTATGAGGCCCGCTCCCCGGGAAGCCCATTCGGACTCCAGCTCCTCCGGCGCGAAGACCCCCCCCACGGCCCTGGCCGCCTGGCCGGCCTCGGGGGGGCCGGGCTCCGGGGGCTCCTCGGGGATTTCCGGGTTGGTGATCACCTCCGGCGGCGGCTCAATCCTGAAGCTCAGGGAGGTCGGGGGGGGAGGCTCGGGGGGGAGCTCCTCCCCGGACTCCGCGACCTCCTGTCCGGCATCGTCGGAAGAGCTGCCCATGAGGGCCAGGACAATCCACACCGCCACGCCCGCCGCCGCCGCGAAGGCGCCTATGGCCTTGAGCCCCGGGCGGCGCCCGGGGGGAGTTTCGGAAGGGCCGCGGCGGGGCGCGGGCTGCCGTTCGGAAGGGTTGCGGCGGGGCGCCCTCACCCCTCCCCTCGGGGCCCTAAGGGGGGGCTGGGCGGCAGGCGCCGGCCGGGCCCGGAGGATGAGCAGCGCGATCGCGGCGGCGAGCCCTACGGCCGCAGGAAGGGAAGCGGCCGCCTCGGCCGCCAGGCCGGCCAGCGGCTCCAGCGGCGCCCCGGACGCGGGGAGCCAGGGCTCGGGGAGCGTCGTCCGGGAGGCGAGGGCCAGGAGGCCTCGGAAGGCGGAGGGGATCACCTTGCCCGACCTATCTCGCGCCGTCCGGGCCCTGGGGATCCTTGTGGCCGTAATCCCCTTCGGGAAAGTCCGCGCAGTAAGATCCGGCCGCCCCGGCCTCCCCCGGGTCTCCAGAGGGCTCGCCCGTGTCCGGGGCGGAGCGGCATCCCCCGTCCCCTTCCGCTTCCGGGGCGCCTTCGCACTCGCCGGCGGGCAGCTCGCCCCCGCTTCCGGAGGCGGGCCTGCGCCGTCTCGAGCGAGCGAGGGTGACCACCGGCCCCGAGGCCAGGTAGACCAGCCCCAGGGGCAGGAGCAGGGTGCGCCCCTTGATGATTATGAGCGCCAGAACCAGGATTATGAGCACCAGGGTCTCGAAGGGGCGGCTGTTGTGGACCACCACCTTGTTCTTCAGGCTGAAGTAGTCGAGGTCCGAGACCATGAGGAATGCCGTCACGACGGTCAGCGCCAGGACCAGCGCCGGGTCCGGCACGAGCGGGGGCTTTCCCGGGAAGCGGTAGTGCCACAGGACGGCCGCTGCGGCGATGGCCGCGCCTCCGGGAATGGGCAGGCCCTGGAAGAATCCCGGATCCCTGCTCCCGGTGGTGACGTTGAAGCGGGCGAGGCGCAGCGCCCCGCAGGCCAGGAACACGAAGGCCGCGACGAAGCCCAGCGTCATCGTCTTGTCGTCAGAGGGCACCGTAGAGAGTATCCCCGGGCTCACGTGCTTCAGGGCCAGCGCCCACTGGTACAGGAGCACGGCAGGGGCCACCCCGAAGCTCACCAGATCGCACAGGGAGTCGTACTCCACCCCGAAGCGGGAGGTGGTCCTGGTCATGCGGGCCACGGTCCCGTCCAGCGTGTCGAAGACGGCGGCGAGGAAGATTGCCCAGGCCGCAGCGGAGAACCTGCCGTTAATGGACGACACTATGGAGAAGAATCCCGCGAAGA
>JAISEQ010000129.1 GCA_031264045.1 Deltaproteobacteria bacterium | reverse complement strand
CTAGGCATCTTGTAGACAATAAGAATCCTAATTTTAGTCTAAAAGTCTAGTATTTACAGTCTATTTGGGATAACTACATGCGCAAGTCAAGATGAGACGGCGCGGGCCCCCTCCTGCGGACAAGGGAGCCCGCGTCCCGGCGCGGCGGGATCTTCGTCCCGGTGGCCGGCGGCCCGCTAGTTCAGCGCGTCGTAGCCGGTCTCGCAGGTGCGGATGCGCATGGCGGAACGGAGATCGTAGCTGAAGATCTTGCCGTCGCCAATCTTTCCGGTGAAGGCCGCCTCCTGGATGGTCTTTATGACCTTCTGCTCCCACTCCTCGGAGGACACCACTATCTCGAACTTCACCTTGGGGAGGAGCGAAACGTCCACCGTGGTGCCGCGGACCACCTCGGTGTAGCCCTTCTGGGTGCCGCAGCCCATCACCTGAAAGACGGTGATGCCGTTGACCTCGATGGCGTTAAGCGCCGACTTCACGTCCTCGAGCTTCTCCTCGCGGACTATCGCCTCTATTTTTATCATGTGACTCCAGCCTTTCGGTTCAGTCCAGCCCGTTGAAGGAGGGATAAGCGTTCTCGCCGTGCTGGGTGACGTCCAGCCCCACCAGCTCGTCGCGCTTCGGGGCGCGGAGGGAGGTGAAGGCCTTGACCAGCCCTATGCATATGAGGGAGCCCACCGCCGCCACCGCGACGGAGGCGAGTATGGCCACTATCTGCGCCCCGAACTGCCTGAACCCGCCGTAGACCAGGCCGTCGGTCGCCACGTCGTTTATGGCCGGGTTCGCGAAGACCCCGGTCATGATGCCGCCCCAGATGCCGCCTATGCCGTGGCAGCCGAAGGCGTCGAGCGCGTCGTCTATCTTCATGGTCCTCTTCACGAGCTGTATGCCGTAGTAGCAGACGGGACCGGCGGAGAGGCCGACGATGACGGACGCCCAGATCGGGATGAACCCGGCTCCCGGGGTTATGGCCACCAGCCCGGCCACCACGCCGGTGCAGGCGCTGATGCAGGAGGGCTTGCGTCCCCTCAGCACGTCTATGAGCATCCAGGAGAGAAGGCCGCCGGCAGTGGCGGCGCTCGTGGTCATGAAGGCGTGCGCCGCGAGGCCGTTCGCGGCAAGCGCGCTGCCCGCGTTGAAACCGTACCACCCGAACCACAGGAGCGACATGCCGAGGACCACGAAGGGGACGTTGTGGATGCGGTAGGAGAAGTGCTCGTAGCCCTCCCTGCGGCCGAGCACCAGGCACAGCACCAGCCCGGAGACGCCGGAACTTATGTGCACCACGTTGCCTCCCGCGAAGTCGATGGATCCGAGCCCGTCCCCGCCCAGGATGCCGCCCTGGCCCCAGACCATGTGGGCGAGGGGATAGTAGACGATTATGGACCAGAAGACGATGAAGAGGAAGAGCGCCCCGAACTTCATCCTGCCCGACACGGCGCCGGTGATGATGGCCGGGGTGATGAGCGCGAACATCATCTGGAACGCCACAAACGAGAGCCCCGTTATGTTGTCCGCATAGGGAGACGGATCGTTCATGCCCAGCGTCCTCAGCCCCACGTCCTGGAGCGAGCCTATGATCCCCAGGCTGTTGCCCGTGAAGGCCAGGGAGTACCCGAAAAGCACCCACATCATCATGCCGGTGCCCAGGATGAACACGCAGGCCATCATGTTGTTCACGACGTTCTTGCGCCGCCCCAGCCCGCCGTAGAAGAAGCCGAGTCCCGGCGTCATGATGAACACGAGCGCGGCCGAGACCAGGACGAAGGCGGTGTCGCCGGAATTTACCATGTTAACGCGTACCTCCGAAGATAAGGTGAAGGGTTTGGGTGTTGAAGGGGAGAGGGCTCCGCATCCGGGGTCCTACGGACAGGCGCGTCCGCGGCGCGGTGGGGGGGAACCTCGGAGGCCGAGGCGTGCCGGTGGACGTCTCGGCGGAGGCGCCCTGGAAAGCTTCAGGCTTCGGACATCGTCGGGTGACCCGGACGAAATCGAGCTCGGTCGGGAAGCGGCGAGATTGATGCCTGGAAAACGGATACGGGTCATACCGCTGCGAAGCGGGGGAGCGGGAACCCGCCCGGGGACGGGCGAGCTCCCGAACGGCGCGCCGGGAAATCCCGGCCGAACCGAGATCGTGAACGGTGATTCGGGAAGGACGCTCGGGACAAGCCTCCGACCGGACGGACGAGGCCCGCTCATCGGCCGGCACCTCTGGATTCGTACAGGAGACCCTCGCGGACGATGAACCCGGCAACCTCCTCCGCGCCCTCCCCGGTCTTCAGGCAGCTGAACACGTAGGGCCTCCCTCCCCTCGCGATTTCCGCGTCCCGGCCCATCACCTCCAGGGAGGCGCCCACGGCCTCCGCCAGGTCGATCTTGTTGATGACCAGGAGATCCGAGCGCGAGACCGCCGGTCCCCCCTTGCGGGGAATCTTGTCGCCTCCAGCCACGTCTATCACGAATATGAAGAGATCGGCCAGCTCCGGGCTGAAGGTGGCGGAAAGGTTGTCGCCCCCGCTCTCCACGAACAGGAGCTCCAGGCCGGGGAAACGCCTCCGCATCTCCGCCGCGGCGCCCAGGTTCATGGACGCGTCCTCGCGGATGGCCGTGTGGGGGCAGCCGCCGGTCTCGACCCCGATGATCCTGTCCCCGGGCAGGGCGCCGTGCGCCGCCAGGAACTCCGCGTCCTCCCTGGTGTAGATGTCGTTGGTTATCACGGCGGTATCGAAGCGGTCCCGCAGGATGAGGCACAGGCGCCAGATGAGCGCGGTCTTTCCGGAACCGACGGGTCCCCCCACGCCGACCCTCAGGGCGTCCCCGGCAGTCCGTCCCGCCCCCCGCCCCCTTTCCGCTGAATTCTTCATGATCTCCCGTCCTCTTCTTCCGTGCCGTCTGCGGCGCCTGAACCGGACGCCTGATCGTCCCCGGAAGCGGGGCCGCCCGGAAACCGAACGTCCCCGGAAGCGGGGCCGCCGGGGGAGGCGACTTCCCGAAGGGCGGGGCGCCGCGACCCGTCCGCCTGCCGTCCGGCCCGGCCGCCGCGGGCCAGCCCGGCAACCCTGTCCCGGGCTCAGCTCCTGAACATCCTGAGCGGGCTCGACTCGTGCTCCGAGGAGCGGATGGCCAGGAGCGGCGCGCAGGCCCCCAGCTCCCAGTCGTCCAGCAGCATGGCCTCCTCCGCGGCCTGCGGGAGGAGACCGTCCAGGAGCTCCAGGAGCACGCCCTGGACCGCGCCCTGTCCGAGGGGGACGCTTTTCGCGGCGCACAGGGCGAGGTTCTCCACCGCCCCCCACAGGAAGGCCCCGGCCACCCGCCCCGCGTCCTCCCCGGAGAGTCCCAGGGCGGCGGCCATGAGCCCGTACGCGGCAACGTAGCCGACACGGCCCTCCCTCATGCCGTCCGGGAAGCCGTCCAGGAGGCCGCCGGCCTCAAGCATCCTCATGACCGAGGCCCCCGTCTCCCTTTCGCCCATAAGCAGCTCCCTGGTCCCCCGGGAGGCGAGGGAGACGGCGTTCCACCGGGCGAAGGCCCCGGCGTCGCGCCGGACCGCCGCCGCGAAGCACCGGGCCAGAAGAGGCAGATCGCAGGGCACCAGCACGAGGCGGACCGCGTCCCCTATCCAGGCCTTCAGACCTCCGGCGTCACTGACCCCGCCCGAGAGGACGTACTGGGAAAGCCCGCCGGACCAGGCGAAGGAGCCGGTGGGCCTCAACGGGCTCGCGGCGTAGAGGAGCCTCATGAGGGCCCCCGCGGGGGGAAGGTTTCCGGAGCGGCCGGACGCCCGCGCGCCGCCGGCAGCCTCCTCCTCCCCGGCGCCGGACGCCGGGACGCTCCCGCAGGAACGGACGGGGGCACGGCAGCTGTCGCGGGAGGAATCATGTTCCCGGGCACCGACGCGGCCATGGCAGTCCTCTTCGGCGGCGGCATGCCGGCCGCCGCCGTGTCCGCCGTAAGCCCCCCCCTCCGGGTCGAAGGGCGCCGACAGCCTGGCCACGGCCAGCCCCATGCCCCCGACGAGATCTTCCAGCACCGGGTCCCGGAGGAACCTCACCCGCAAGTGCCCCAGCTCCACCTCGGCGTGGCGGTTGCCCAGGTGGTAGGCGGCCGCCGCGAGCTGGACGGGGCTCACGGCCCGCGCCTCGGAGAGCGGCTCGGGCGCCGCGGCGACCGTTGCCGTCTCGCCTTCCGGGCCTTCAAGTACGTCGCCCGGACGCATGGCCGTTCCCCGGGGCAGCATGACGGCCGCCTCGCGGCCGTCGGAGAGCCGCGCCCTCTGGCGTGGCCTCCTCCGGGACGCCGAGTCCAGGGAGAGCTCGGGTCCGGGCGGGCGGCCGGGCTCGGGCCCGAGGTTCCTGGTGAAAGCCGGCATGGTCTGTCTCGCTCCCCCGGGGCCGCATGCCCCGGATTTCCGGACGGTTTAGTCATGGGCGGGCGCGCATAGGCCGCGTCCCGTCCCGCTAGAACAGGAAGTACCTCTGGGCCATGGGGAGCGTTCCCGCAGGTTCGGAGCTCGCGAGGACCCCGTCCACGCGCACCTCGTAGGTCTGGGGATCCACCTCAATCGCGGGCAGGGCGCAGTTCAGGACCATGTCCCGCTTGCCGAGGCGGCGGGTGTCGGCCACCGGGACAAGCCTGCGGAGGAGCCCCTTGTCCCTGAAGGCGCCGGCTATCCCCCTCTCCAGGGAGGATGGGGACACGAACGTGACGGAAGAGGCCGGGGCCGCCGGCCCGAAGGCCCCGAACATGGGGCGGTAGTGCGAGGGCTGGGGCGTGGGTATGGAGGCGTTGGGGTCGCCCATGGGGGCCCAGGCTATCTGGCCCCCCTTGATGACCAGGCTGGGCTTGACGCCGAAGAAGGCGGGCCTCCACAGCACGAGGTCCGCGAGCTTGCCGGGGGAGACGGAGCCCAGCATCCCGTCCATGCCGTGGGCGACGGCCGGGTTTATGGTGTACTTGGCTATGTAGCGCCTGATGCGGAAGTTGTCGGAGGGCCCGTCCCCGAGCGTCCCCCTCTCGTCCTTCATCTTCGAGGCCGTCTGCCAGCACCGGACTATCACCTCCCCCACCCGGCCCATGGCCTGCGAGTCCGAGGAGATCATCGATATCACGCCCAGATCGTGCAGGACGTCCTCGGCGGCTATGGTCTCGCGCCTTATCCGCGAGTCCGCGAAGGCCACGTCCTCGGGTATGGCGGGGTTCAGGTGATGGCAGACCATGAGCATGTCCAGGTGCTCGTCCACCGTGTTGGCGGTGTACGGCCTGGTGGGGTTCGTGGAGCTGGGGAGCACGTTGGGTTCGCCGGCGCACCGGATGATGTCCGGGGCGTGACCGCCGCCCGCGCCCTCGGTGTGGTAGGCATGGACGGTCCTGCCCCTGAAGGCGCGGATCGTGTCCTCCACGAAGCCCGCCTCGTTGAGGGTGTCGGTGTGGATGGCAGCCTGGACCTTCAGCTCGTCGCACACGGACAGGCACGCGTCTATGGCCGCGGGCGTCGTCCCCCAGTCCTCGTGGAGCTTCAGGCCCGCCGCCCCGGCCTCCACCTGCTCCCGGAGGGCCACGGGATCCGAGGCGTTTCCCTTCCCCAGGAAAGCGAAGTTCAGGGGGAAGGGATCGCATGCGAGGATCATGCGTTCCAGGTGCCACGCCCCGGGGCTGCACGTGGTGGCGCAGGTCCCCGTGGCCGGCCCCGTGCCGCCCCCGGCCATGGTGGTCACCCCGGAGCACAGGGCCTCCCCGCACTGCTGGGGAGAGATGAAATGCACGTGGGAGTCTATTCCCCCGGGGGTGAGGATCTGCCCCTCCCCCGCGATGATCTCGGTCCCGGGGCCTATCTCGATGTCCACCCCGTCCTGGACGTCCGGGTTGCCGGCCTTGCCCACCCCGACGACCAGGCCGTCCCGGATGCCCACGTCGGCCTTCACGATCCGGAAGGCGTCCAGGACCACGGCGTTGGTTATGACCGTGTCCGCTGCGACCGCCCTGCCCTCTTGGCCCTGGCCCATGCCGTCGCGGATGACCTTGCCGCCCCCGAAGCTCACCTCCTCTCCCGGCAGGGCGAGGTCCTCCTCCACCTCAAGGATCAGGGACGTGTCGGCGAGCCTCACGCGGTCGCCTTTGGCCGGACCGAATATCTGCGCGTACTCGGATCTCCTGATCCTCATCCCGCACCTCCCCCGCCCCGGGGCCCCGCACCGCCGTCCAGCGGACCCATGACCAGCCCCCGGAACCCCACGGCCTTCCGCCTGCCCCCGAAAGGCACCAGAGCCACCCGGCGGCTCCTACCCGGCTCGAAGCGCACGCTGGTGCCGGGGATGATGTCCAGCCTCCGGCCCCAGGCGGCCCCGCGGTCGAAGGCCAGCGCGGCGTTGGTCTCGTAGAAATGGAAGTGGCTCCCCACCTGGATCGGGCGGTCGGACGGGTTCGCGACCTCAATCTCTACCCTGTCCTTCCCGGCGTTAAGCTCCATGTCCCCACCTATCAGGAAATACTCCCCAGGTATCACTGGTCCCCCCCCTCTCGCGCGCGGCCCTTCCCGAGGGCTCCTGCGCGGGCTCGCGGCCTGGCGCGGCCCGAAGATTCAGCGTATGGGCTCGTGCACGGTCACGAGCTTGGTGCCGTCCGGGAATGTGGCCTCCACCTGGACCTCGGGCACCATCTCCGCCACGCCCTCCATTACCTCGGCCCTAGTGAGTATCCCCCTCGCCTCGTCCATGAGCCCGGCGACCGTCTTACCCTCGCGGGCCCCCTCAAGGATGAAGAGGCTTATGAAGGCCACGGCTTCCGGGAAGTTCAGGGCCAGGCCCCTGGCCTTCCTGCGCTCCGCCAGCAGCCCTGCCGTGAACAGGAGGAGCTTGTCCTTCTCTCTGGGCGTCAAATCCATGGGTCACCTCCATAAGCGACGGAATCGGGACGAAATGCGAAAGAAGGAAGCGGAGTCCCGAAGCCAAAAGGCGCAAGGCGAAAGCAGGAATGCGAAAGCAGAAAGGCGAAAGCAGGAATGCGAAAGCAGGAATGCGAAAGCAGAAAGCCAAAAGGCGAAAGGCGAAGACTGGAAGGCGAAAGGTTCATCAGAACTGACCAGAAGCGGACATCGGCCGACGGAAACTGACGGGTGACCCCCGCCCTCAGCGGCACGGCTCAGGTCCGCCAGATCCTCGGGAACACCGCCTCCCTCCCCAGGAGCGCGGGGCGGGCCAGCGACCAGGCGGCCCGGCAGTACCTCTCTGCCGCCGGTACCGACAGGCCCACCGATCTCGCGAGCATGATGCCGTCCCGCAGGGTGGCACCGCTGAACTCCGGGAAGCCGTCCGGCTCCCCGCCGGCGGCCAGCTCCCTCAGCTCCCCTACGGCAACGGCCAAAGCCGCCTCCTCCCGCTCGTCGCCGGAACCCAGGCACAAGAAATACGACATGACCGGTCGGGACATGAGCCCGAGCGGGCTTGAAAGAAGCCCTGCGGGCCAGGGCTCCCCGGAGCCCCGGATATCCGTCCGCTCAAGAAGGGCGGGTTCACCGTCCCGGAAAACCATGAGCGTCTCGCGGTAGCTTCCCCCGGTGAAGCTCTCGCCCGCCGCCGCGCGCCCGAGAAGGACCGTGCCCCATCCCGCGAGCTTCCCCCCACCGGAGACCTCGTAGACTGTCTCCCTCAGAGCCCGCGCGCCGCTGAAGACTATCGCCTCCTGGGGCAGGTGCTCCAGCTCCGCCCCGGGCCCTTCGGCTACGCCGCGAAACGACTGGCGCTGAAGTCCCGGCGAGGTCCTGGCGCGGTAGAACTTGTCGGCGGCAGGGGACGTCACGAGCGCCTTGGCCCCGGGGCAGCATTCCGCGACGACCTCCAGGGAGTCGCCGGTGACGATGCCCCCCGGGGGATGGAGGACGCAGGCCTCGCAGGGGAGAGTCCCGTCGGGGGCCGCCCCCTCGGGATAGAAGAGCCGCTGCACCCCCAGGGGTCCGGATCTCTCGGTCCGGTCCAGCACCGTGCGCCCGCCCGCAACCCCGAAGGAGAGCCTGAGCCGGGCGGGCCAGCCGCCGGGATCCGGAGCCGGCCCGGGGACCGGCAGGCCCCGCCCGCCAGTCCCGCGAGAGGCGGGGCCCATGCGGCGGCCGGAACATTCCCCGTGCCCGTGAAGGCCGTCCCCGCCGGAGGCGGGCGAGTGTCCGCCCGTCCCGACGCGACCGTCCCCGAGGACCCCGGCGCCGCGCCGGACACGGGCCTCCGGCCGGGCCTGCGCCGTTCCGGAGCATGTTCCCGGCAGGGCCGCCGGGGCTGCGTGCGATGCGGATGCGGTCATGATGATCGGGACATCCTTGCGAGCAGGCGGCTTACGCACGGCCTGCGGCGGAACTTCAAGACGGGTTGGAACGATTGAAGGACACTGACAGGGTAACAGAACATGTGTCCTGACTCGAAGGGGAAACTGACATGGGAGAAAATTTAAACGACGGCGGAATTAGGTCAAGAAGAATACTTTGACAAATCGCCGGCGGGACAGTCGGACGCCGCTCGCTCAGACGCTCAGGTAGCTCCTGATCTTCTCCTCCGAGAGGCCGTCCATCCCGCCCGAGTCCACCACGGCCCCGCGCTCCATGATGGCGTAGTCGTCGCCCGCCTTCCGGGCGACCTGGACCTTCTGCTCCACATGAACGACGGTGACTCCGCCCTCCGAGGAAAGCCTCTTCACCGTCCCCACTATCTCCTCCACGATGTTGGGCTGGATGCCCTCGGTGGGCTCGTCCAGGAGCAGGAGCTCGGGGGAGGTGACAAGCGCCCTGGCCACGGCCAGCTGCTGCTGCTGGCCGCCGGAGAGATCGCCCCCCCGGCGCCGGAGCATCTCCTTCAGGACCGGGAAGAAGAGGAATACGGACTCCGGAACCGATCCGCCGCCCCTCCCGGCGGCGAGACCGGTCCTGAGGTTCTCCTCCACGGTGAGGAGCGGGAAGATCTGGCGGCCCTGGGGCACGTAGCCCATGCCGAGCCGGGCCCTGCGCTCCGGGGCGAGCGAGGTCACGTCCCTGCCCCTGAAGAGGATCCTGCCCCCGCGGACCGGGAGGAGCCCCATGAGGCACTTCATGAGCGTCGTCTTTCCCACGCCGTTGCGGCCCATGACGCACAGCCTCCTCCCCTCCCCGGCCGCGAGCGTCGCCCCGCGAAGGATGTTGCTCCCGCCGTAGCACTGCACCAGGCCCTCCACCTTCAGCATGCGGCACCCCCGAGATAGGCCTCCACGACGCGCCCGTCGGAGGAGATCTCGTCCATGGTGCCCTCGGCCAGGACCTTCCCCTGGTGGAGCACGGTCACGGTGCCGGCCACCGCCCTCACGAACTCCATGTCGTGCTCGACCAGCACGACCGAGCAGCGGCCCCTGAGGTCTTCCAGGAGATCCGCGGTCCTGTCTATCTCCTGGGGGGTCATGCCCGCCACGGGCTCGTCCAGGAGGAGCACCCTGGGCTTCTGGGCCAGGAGCATGCCTATCTCCAGCCACTGCTTCTGGCCGTGGGAGAGCGCCCCGGCGGGCCTTCCGGACTCCCCGGAAAGGCGGGTGAGCTCCAGAAGCCCCGCCAGGAAGTCCCGGTCGGCCCCCGACAGCCGCGCCCGGAAGGTGCTCCACACCGTCTTGGGGGCCTTCAGGGCCAGCTCCAGGTTCTGGAAGACGGTCAGGCTCCCGAAGACCGAGGGCTTCTGGAACTTCCTGCAGATGCCGGCCTGGGCGATGAACACCTCGTCCTTCTCCAGGAGGTTCACCGTCTCGGCGTACCAGGCCTCCCCGGAATCCGGGCGCGTGGAGCCGGTCACCACGTCCATCATGGTGGTCTTGCCCGCCCCGTTGGGCCCTATGACGGCCCTGAGCTCGCCCTCCCTCAGGTACAGGGAAAGCCCGTCCAGGGCACTGAACCCGTCGAAGGACACGCGGATGTCCTCGAGCAGGAGCACGTACTCCCTGCGCCGCTGGGCCTTGGGCATCCACCCGTCCCCGAAGGGGGAGAGCGGACCGGCCGCCGTCTCCGGAACGCGGCTCCCGCTTCCCTCCTCGACCGCGCCCGGCCCGGGCGGCGGGGAGGCCAGGGGCGTCCCGCCGGAGGGAAGCGCTGCAAACCCGTCAGGCCTCCGCCGCCGCTCCACGGCCGCCCCCTTTCCCCCTGCCCGCGAGCAGGCCGGACGCCCTCTCGGCCAGACCCGCCACCCCCTCGGGAAGGAACACGGTCACCACCACGAACAGGAGCCCGAATACGAACAGCCAGGCATCGGGCATCAGCCCCGTCAGGGCCGTCTTGAGCCAGTTGACCAGGAAGGCGCCGACGACCGCCCCGTAGAGCCTGCCGCGGCCTCCCAGGGCCACGCACACGACCATCTCTATCGAGAACAGGGGCGCGAAGCTGTTGGGGTTTATGATGCCGGCCTGGGGCACGTAAAGTGCCCCGGCGAGCCCGGCCGCGGCGGCGGACAGGACGAACACCGAGAGCTTCACGCGATCTACGCGGTAGCCCGCGAACCTGGCCCGGGCCTCGTTGTCCCTCACCGCCCTCACCGCAAGGCCCAGGCGCGAGACGGCGACCGCGCGGCATGCGGCGTAGAAGGCGAGCAGCAGGACGGCCGAGGCGATGAAGAGCGCCGCGGAAGTCGAACGCGCCGCCAGCTCGAAGCCCAGAATCTCCTTGAAGTCCGTGAAGCCGTTGTTCCCCCCGAAGCCCAGGGCGTTCAGGAAGAAGGCCAGCATGAGGGCGTAGGTCATGGCCTGGGAGATGATGGAGAAGTACACCCCGGAGACCCTGCTCCGGAAGGCGGTCCACCCGAAGGCCAGCGCCAGGAGCGCGGGGGCCGCCGCGCCCAGGAAGACCGCGTAGGCGAACACGTCAGTTCCCAGCCAGTACCAGGGGAGCCGGTCCCAGCCGATGAACACCATGAAGTCGGGGAGCTGGGAGGTGTAGACCCCCCTGGATCCGATGTGGCGCATCAGATACATCCCGAAGGCGTACCCGCCCAGCGCGAAGAAGGCCCCGTGGCCGAGGCTCAGGACTCCCATGAACCCCCAGACCAGATCCAGCGAGACGGCCAGCGTGGCCAGGCACATGTACTTTCCCAGGACGGAGACCGTGAGCGTACCGAGGGAGAGGGCCGAACCTTCGGGGCGCAGGGATCCCGCGGCCACGGCGGCCGTGAAGAGCGCGACCGCTATGAAGAAGATCCTGGTGGGCCTGTCGAAGACTCCTGTCACGGTTCGAATGCCTTTCTTAATCCGGGAAAAAACCCTTTCCGATCTGGAAAACGGTCTGAAGTGCGCGATCTGGAAAACGCTCCGACGCGCGGGGTGCGGACGATTATCCGCGCGAAAGGCGGCGGGATCATGCCCCCGCGAAGCCGGGCGGCTGACTCCGACCCGGAAAACTCCGGAGCGCCTCGGGCCGCGCCCGCCCCCGGAGCCCCGGCGGCGGCTCCCGATCGGGGAACCTCGGGGCCGCGTCCGATCCGGGAGCGGCGAGCCGCGGGCGCGGGGCCGCCGCGCCGCGCCCGTCACGATTCCGCCGCCCGGCCCTTCTGCGGGAAGAGCCCCCGGGGATGCCTCTGTATGAAGAGTATGACCCCGCACATGATGATGATCTTCGCCAGTATCGCCCCGTTCACCGGTTCGAGGAACTTGTTGGCCATCCCGATGATGAGGCCTCCCGCCAGGGTGCCCCAGAGGTTGCCGACGCCTCCGAAGACCACCACCATGAAGCTGTCCACGATGTATCCCTGCCCGAGGTTGGGACCCACGTTCGCGAGCTGGGAGAGTGCCGCGCCGGCCATCCCGGCCACCCCCGAGCCCAGCATGAAGCACATGAGATCGACCCTTCCCGCGTCTATGCCCATGGCGCGGGCGACGTCGCGGTTCTGGGTCACGGCGCGGACCTCAAGTCCCAGCCTGGTCCTCCGCATCACGTAGAGGATCATGAGGAACACCGCCAGGCAGAAGAGGATGATGTAGAAGCGGCCCCAGGTGACGCTGAAGTTCTCCGTCCAGTGCCACTGGCCCGCCATGAAGGGGGGCGTCACGACGGGACGGTTGTTGGAGGAGACGAAGGTGCGGACCGCCTGCTGGAGAATTAGGCTCACGCCGAAAGTCGCGAGCAGCGTCTCGAGCGGCCTGTTGTACAGGAACCTTATGACGCCCCGCTCTATTATTCCGCCGGCCGCGGCCGCCACGGCGAACGATCCGGGCACGGCGAGGACGAGCGCGAGCCCCGGCCTTCCGGGGAGGAGCTCCTGGAAGGCCCAGACGGTGTAGGCGCCCAGCATCACCATCTCCCCGTGGGCCATGTTTATGACGCCCATCACCCCGAAGGTGACGGCCAGCCCGATGGCTATCAGGGCCAGCACTGATCCGAGGCTCAGCCCGAAGAACACGGTCTCGAAGAGCGAGACGTGCTGGATGGCTGCCTCCATCCTGCCCAGGGCGGCCTTCGCGGCCCCCGCCGTCTCCGGATCCCCGGACTCCGCCCTTTCGCGGATAAGGCCCTGGACCTCGGGCGTCAGGCGCTCCCTGAAGACGCCCAGGGCGGCAAGGACGTCCTCCCCGGACGACGCGGGATCGCGAAGCGCCGCCGCGGCGAGCATCCGCTCCAGGTTCGCGCGCACTGCCTCGTCGCCCTCGTCCGCGAAAAGACCCCTCACGAATTCCGGATCGATCCCCTCGGCCATGACCAGCGCCCTGGACGACTCCCTGCGTACGGACACGTCGGGGTGCGTGAGCGCCCTCGCGTTCAGTATCCCGCCCAGCACCTGGCGCTGGCGGCTGGTGGTGCCGACCGTCCGCAACTCCCCGGCGCCGGCGCCGCGGACCGCGCCCGTGCCCGCCGCGCTGCAGCAGACACCGTCCCCGCCGCGCAGATAGAGTTCCGAAGTTGCGCGGTCGACGTACAGGTTCCCCGCCAGGAGCGCCTCGAGAAGCGCCCCCGCCTCGGGGGACGGGTCCCCGGCGAGGGTCTCGATCGCGGCGTCCCGGTCGCCCACCCTGGAACTGGCCAGGCCGGCCCGGAGCTCCCGGGATATGGCGAGCCCGTCCTCGGCCGACAGGTCCCCCGCCGCCAGGACCAGGAGCGCCGCCGCGGCGGCGAAGGCCATGGACGCCCCGGTTGTCCCCATGCGGCCGGGCGTCTCTGAGGCAGTGCGGCCGGTGTCAGGCACGGGAGGAACCTTCCGGGAAACCCGCGAAATCGGTACGGCGGCACGGGATGTACTGACGAGACGGGATACGCATGTTTAGAGATCCTTTTGCCGATATGCGAAACGGAGAGCATGGAAAAGGAAAACCCGAAGACGAGGATTCTGGAGATGCAAGCGTCTGATTATAATAATACTGGCCCGTAAGCTTCACGGACACGGGAAAGAAAGCGTAACGGACACGGCACCGAAAGCCTGAGATAACATGGGAAAAGCTTCCGAAGCGCTGAAGCAGTTTCAGAATTAATGTTCTAACCGCAAGAAACCAAACGCTGTGTACTGCATGTGTCCCCGCAAATGCGGATCCAGAAGGCGAACGCCTGCAGTCTTCCGGCAGACCAGCCGGAATCGAACATTCCGAAGCCGCCGTCATTCAAAGGCGAACCGCATGCCGGGATTCCAAGTTCAATGCCATGTGATGTCACCCCGACGCGTCATCATGACTGAGACGCGAAACGATGATCCGGCACAGCGGCCCAGCTGCGGAAAACATCGAAACGTGATCCGGAACTTCAAGTTCTGAAGTGCCCATCATGAATCAGCTGTGACAAACGGCCGATCAATTTTTTCAGGACTGCCGCAGGAGCGTCTTCCCGGGTCTCCCGCGAGCGTCCCTGTACCCGACCGCTCCCCGCGCCTGCCCGGGGGGCGGCGGGGGGGGCCTCCGCGCGGCCCCCCCGGCCCCGATGCCGTACGGCGGACGTGAAAACCGTGCCGTCTATTGGGCGGCAGGGGTCTCGGCGCCTCCGCAGACCTTCGTCTTTATGTTGAAATTCCCGCAGTTCACCGGATCGGTCCAGTCTGAAGACAGCTCCACGGACTCCGGAAGGTAGTTGGACCAGGCGTCCCCCTCCACCTCTCCGTTCGTGCTCCAGACCACCTGGAACTGGCCGTCGTCCTGGATCTCCCCTATGAAGACCGGCTTCGAGAGATGATGGTTTGGGAGGAGACGTGCCGTCCCTCCGGTGAGGTTGGGCGTGCCCAGGCCGACGATGGCCTTCAGCACCGCGTCCACGTCCGTGGTGCCGGCCTTCTCGACGGCCTGGACCCAGAGCTTGAACCCTATGTAGGTGGCCTCCATGGGATCGTTCGTCACCCTCTTCGGATCCTTTATGTACTCCTTCCAGGCGGCGATGAAGGTCTCGTTCGCCGGGCTCTCGACGCTCTGGAAGTAGTTCCAGGCGGCCAGGTGGCCAACGAGGGGCCTGGTGTCCACGCCGGAAAGCTCCTCCTCGCCCACCGAGAAGGCCATGACCGGTATGGCCTCGGCGGAGACGTTCTGGGCGGCCAGCTCCTTGTAGAAGGGGACGTTCGCGTCCCCGTTGACGGTCGAGATGACCGCGGTCTTGATCCCGGTGGATCCGAACCTCTTAATCTCGGCCACGATGGACTGCCAGTCCGAGTGGCCGAAGGGCGTGTAGTTTATCATGATGTCCTCCTGCTTGATGCCCTTCTGCAGGAGGAAGGCCTCGACTATCTTGTTGGCCGTGCGGGGGAAGACGTAGTCGGTGCCGGCCAGGACGAAGCGCCTGACCCCCTGGTCCAGGAGGTACTCGACCGCGGGAATGGCCTGCTGGTTGGGGGCCGCTCCCGTGTAGATGACGTTCCTGGACGACTCCTGGCCCTCGTACTGGACCGGGTAGAAGAGAAGGCCGTTCTGCCCCTCGAAGACGGGCAGCACCGACTTGCGGGACACGGAAGTCCAGCAGCCGAAGACGACGGCCACCTTCTCCCGAGTGAGCAGGTCCATGGCCTTCTCGGCGAACAGCGGCCACTCGGAGGCCGGGTCGACCACCACCGGGACGAGCTTCTTCCCGAGCACGCCGCCCTTGGCGTTCTGCTCGTCGATGAGCATCAGGACCGCGTCCTTCAGCGTGGTCTCGCTTATGGCCATGGTCCCCGACAGGGAGTGCAGGACGCCGACCTTTATGACGCCCGGATCCTCCTGGGCGCCGGCCGGCGCCGCCTGGCAGAGCGCCAGCGCCAGCCCCAGTCCCAGGAGGAGGGCCGCCGGCACGGACCGCGCCCGGCGGCTGGGGGGCTTCCCGGCCCCGGCGCAAAGGCGTTCGGGCGTGAGACGGGTTATATGTCGCATAGATCCTCCGAAGAAGTTGATGATCCCGCATCCTGCCGGTCAGGGTCTCCTGGGGCTGTGGCGCCCCTAGGGGAGTCGCCGCCGGCCGCGGGCCGGATGTTTTCCTCCGCGGAAGGAAAAGTGGTTCGGAACCGGCTTTGCATTTTAAGGGCCAACAGCCGCCGCCGGGCGTGACGGCAGGTGTTTTCGGGAACTCAGGCCGCTTTCCCCCCCGTCCCCTCCCCGGCCCGAGACGGGCGTTTGCACCGAAAGTGTAAATTTCCAGGCATTCTCCCCCCGGATTCCGACAAAAACGTCGGAAATCCGTCGCATCCTATAGACAAATGCCCGCCCGCAGGCACCCTTCCCGGCGGCCCCGGCATCCACCTCCCGGACGCGAGGCCGGCCCTCCATCGGCGGAAGGAAGCACGGTGTCCGTGGAGGCACCCGAGCTCCCCGGACTGACGGCCCCTCTCACTGCCGGATTCCGGCGCTCCCCAGTCCCGCCGTACGGGACGCCCTCCCGCATGCTGCCTCCGGGGCGAGCGCCGCCGCTGCCTGTCGCGGGAGCTGCCCGAGTTTCATGCGGGTGGGCCATGCCCTGGGGCAGAGGCCGATTTCACATAAAACTCCCCATCCGTTGAACTCGATCCGGGTTCCCCGCGCGGGCGGCCGGAAGGGGGGTCATGGCGGCGGAATCAAAATATCGGCTTGATTTCCCGAAAGCCGCATTATAAACTATTAGGTGCTTTCCAGCTTCCGTCGCCGCCTGCCCCTCAAACTGCCCTCAGGGGCGTCACGCCTTCCTGCGGGGGCCCCGCCGGGAAAGGACGCCGGAGGGCTCAAGACATCGACGTTCGCCGCGGATACGGCTCTGACTTTTTCCGCCCGCACTGCATCGAGGGAGTTGCTGCCGTTGTCTCCGCGGCGCTTCGGAAACCGGCAGTTTCCGATAATTTTTACACGTTTCAGATGTTATTTGCTTCAGCGCCGCGAGGCGCATTTCACGCGTGCGAGACGACTGGGCTGCGGAAGTCAACCGTGACGTCAACGGCCAGGATAAGGAGGCGGAGTTGTCCCCGGTGCAGGCCTCGGGGATTTTCCGGGTAAGGTTATGATAAAAACCCATCTGGCAACTGCAACTGCAATTCTAATAGGTTTTCTTTTTATTTTTACGGGAGGGTGCTCTGGAGGAGATGCCGCCAAAACACCACCGTCATTCGGGAAAGGCGAAACCATAGCCACAAGCGTAGACAGCTTCGTCTTGCACGATGTGCTGTTCGCCCCAGAATATGATACGTCAGGCGGCGACAAGGGATATGCCGTGGTTTTTTTGAAAAAATCTGACACGGCCAACATCATTATGAATTTCAACAATCCCAACGTCCACAAAAGCGCAGTGGATTTGTATTTATTGGACGGCGAAAATTCTATCAGGAGCGGAATTATAAATTTTGAAAAAAATGTAGACGATCAGAATTTCCGGGGAAAAATGACTATATCTTTTCGATTGCCTTCAGATGCAGCTTTCCCGAAACAGGGCGTATTGACAGTTGAGGACCGGGGTACGACCGAATCTTACCAGGTGGATTTTTCCGGCATCGAAACTACGGAGACTTTGGAAGCGAGTTAGGCACCGCCTGAAACGCCGTTCCTCCAAATGACAGACGCCCGGTTTTCAGCTTTATCGGGAACAGTCCCGCCAGACCGGCAAACGGCCGCTTCGGAGAACTCCGGCCCGCTCCCCCAAGCTCGGGGATCGCCGCAGCCCAGGCCCCCCGGGCGGGGGACTTCGCGAGCGTGAAGTCTCCCGTGCCAGCTCCGTCGACGGTTTAGAGCGTCCCGGGCGACATTTCCCGTACGTCCGGCACCTCCGGCGCTCACGGATCCGGCCCCGGAGCGGAAGCGGGGAAGCCGGAGGCCGCCTCCGGGTCCCCGCAGGGGGGGACCAGGAACATGAGACGGAAGGCCTCGAAACGTTTCGACGCCGGGGTGCCTTCCGGGCAGGGGAGCTCCGGCGCCTTGGCGCTGAATCCGTTCCCGGGCAGGGCGACGAACTTTCTCAAGACTTATTTGCAAATTCTCGGATTCCTCGGGTTTCCAGCCTACAGGATGCACCCGCTCCGCCTGGCACCTCGCGACGTGTTCGTCCGGCATCGTTTCTGACCGTGACAGGTACCGCCAGCCTCCCCTTCGCCCAGCCAGCAGCATCATGCTCCCGGCTCCCTGACCAGAGGCTCCTTGACCCCTGTCTCCCGGGTGCTCCTTGCCCTGGTAAGGCTTCGGCATAAGCCTTTAACCCTTCCTCCTCCCCTTTCCGCCCAGGCACCTTCGTGCAGGTCCTCCTCTCTTCCTGGCGAGCCTCCCTCCCGTGTGAGCTTGCAGGCCAGGCGAGCCTCCCGTGCATGTCGGCCTGTTGCCAGTTCCGCAGCTTCCCCGCTTTCCATCATCCCTCTTCGTGATTGTTTCACCTCCAGGTCCTCCTTCCTCCTCCAGTCCAGTCCCTTCCCATCTGAGGTGCCCGACCGTTAAGCCGCTCGCACTGGGCAACACCTCCTGTTACCCGGTCTGCGCACATGACACTCTTTTTCATCGCGACAGCTCTCCAGGAGGCGGACGGGACTGCCTTAAGCTCACCCGTTCTGAGCTCTCCGGCCCCCTGAAGACCGCATCGTTTCAACGGATGTTCCCTTTCGAGCCCCACAGGCCGATTTTCTGGCATGGGCATTGCGTGTTGACATGGCACGGACGGGGCACGAAGGCCCCGCCGCTCGCCTGAAGGGAGGATGCCCGTGACAAAGAGCATGGCCAGCCGCATGGAGTCCATGGAAGAGGGCATAAGCGAGCACTGCAGGGGTTTCGCGAGGGTGATTCTGGATCTTGAGCGGCGCGTGAAGGCCCTCTCCCACGACAGCCCTGAGCCCTTCAGAGGGAACCCGCCCGTCCCCTTCGCCTCCTCCGCCCTGGCGGCAATAACGTTTCCCGGCACCGGCACTCAGGGGAGCCAGACGGCGGGACGCCAGTAAAAGTCCCCCGGACCAAGAGTTTCCTCGCCCCCGCAACCCATGCGCGGCGGGCCTTTCAAGAGGCCTTCCGCCCTCGGCCGATCCCTTCCGGACCAACAAGGCCCTGTTTCAAGCCTCCAGCCTTATGTTTCCTGCCTCGGTCCCACCATCCGCCGGCATAGCCGGCCGCGAACCTTCCAATCGGCGGGCCTTCAGGCCCGCCGCCTGTTTCGATGGGTGTCCATGTCAGCTTCCTGGAAGTCCGCCGTTCCTGCCCCTTGCCTCTGCCGGATTTTATGACACGTCTCCCCGCATTGACTGCTGGTCTGAGAACTGTTCTGCCCGCCACCTCTCCTCCCGTTTTCTCCGACTCCTCTCGCGCCGTGTCCCGCACCTCCTTTCCGACGTCCCGCTCCTCCCGGTCCTGTCGCCTGCCCGCCCTCATTTCCCGCCGTACACGCTTTTCTACCCCTCACTCTCATCTCACTCTCACCCTCGCCTCAGCCTGACTCACCGCCTTCCTTTGCTTATGTCATCGCTCAGATTCTCTCGACTGCCGATCTGCCTCAATTCCCTACCTGCAACCTGATATCCTGCCCCCCCCTCATCCTGACCGTCCTCCTCCGCCCGCTCCTTTCTCAGCCGCATGGCTGATGCAGTTCTCCTCTCCCGGACCGATGAGCTGTATTTCTGGTTTCCTCCCGCCTTCCGCCACTCTCCCCGGCGCTTTCCGGTCCCCTATGCCAGACGCTCGAGGCGGCATCCCGAATTCAGGATGCGTTGGCCCGTCCTCCAAGGGCCGGGCCCGAAATGATGCCAGGGCCTGAGGGCAGGCTTGACTTACAGGGAACGGCGCGTTCCCGCCAGGCGGCCGAGGTTGCCATGGCATCGGATGTGGGTGGCGGGGGCTCGAGGGAATTATAGAGTTGCGGGGATACGTCCCGATGGTCTTCAGTGAGGCGATGCCCTGGTACGTGAGCCGCCGTAGCGCAAGACCGGCATGAAAGCATCGTGAGCCGGGGTGCCGGAAGACCGGCATGAAAGCACCGGGACGAGGTTCGGTTTTCTTGAGGCGCTTCGCGCCGTGGTACGGCGGGGGCGGGGAGCACGCGGGCTGGTTCGGCTTCTTCAGGACTGTGGCCGGCCCGTCATCGATACCGTGCGGGATACCCCGGGCTTGTAAGGGGAAGAGAGGTACTTATGGGGCGTGCCAAGCGAGAAGCCAACCCGAGCCCGATTCCGGTGGGCGTCCCTGTGGACAGCCTTCTGGCTGCGGCTCTGGAAGCAGCCAGGTGCGCTTCCTGCGGCCAGGCCATGACCGAGTCCAGTGCCGCAGGTGCCCGGCATGGGGTACAGCTGCGTCAGGCAGTGGAGTTCGTGGGTAACCTGGCCTTCCAGAATGTCTTCGAGTCTGCGGCGACGACGTGGCGGGCACGGGAGGTGTGGCTTGCCGGTCAGGCGGAAAAGAAGGATAGGGTTCCGAAGGCTCGGAAGACGAGGGGTTCCCGGAAGGCTCCTGAAGCCGGCGCTGAGGGGGGCGGGGGCCCGGAGGGTTCCGGCACGGAGGGGACCTTGTACCTGGAGATCGGGGAGCGCGGGCTGGATATCCTCCTCAATCAGGCCAGCCGGAGCGAGGGGGAAGTGGCTCGCCGCCTTGCCGCCTCCGCTTTCGTCCTCCGCGGGCCCGCGCCGCCGTCCCAGCCGCCCGGAAGAGAGGCCATGGACGTGCCGGGAACGGAGGACGTTTACGGGACGGAGGGCATTGCCGGGGCTGAGGGCTTTGCCGGGGACGAGGCAATGGCCTCCGGGTCCGGGGAATCGTCTGTAGCGAAGGATAGATCTGACGTGCCGGAGACGGAATCGGCGGCGGAGCACCCGGCGGCGCCTCGCGCCGATCGCGTCACCCTGGCCGGGACCGATTACGAGCTCTTCCAGAAGCTCGTCTGGGATCTGGCTATCCGGAACGGCTACAGCGGACCCGAGAACACGATCGTGCTGCTTGACGGCTCCATGGGTGCCGCCCGGACGGCGCTGGCTCTCTTCCGAGGCGCCACGAGGATAATGGACTTCCGTGCGCTTCACGGCCTCGTGGCGGAATGCACCGAGGCGATCTTCCAGGGCGATCCCACCCTTAACCTCCTGATAGGCGAGGGGAGCGATGACAATGCCGGGGACTGGATGGAGCTGGTGCTGGAGTGCCTGTTCGACGGGGACATCGGCGAGGCCATCGAGACGGTGGAAGCGGCCGATTACCTGGACGGACCGGACGAGACGCGGTATTTCATGCGATTTTTGAAATCAAACAGGCGATTCCTGAATTACCCCGCTTTCCGGAAGAAGGGGCTGTTCACCGGGGACGGCGCCCTGCGCCGGCCCCTGCGGGACGATCTGTGGGGCTGGCTCCGTGACAGTCCGGGGGGGGGCGTGGACCCGGAACTCAGTCCAGGCCATTGCGGTGCTTATGGACAAGTACCGGAGCAATCTGTGGGAGAGGGACGTGGCCGGCCCGGTCAGGGCCTTCTTCGGCCCAAGGGGCTAGCCGACCTTCCCGCCCCGTCACGGACGTGCGCTGGGCGAGGCTGCCAGGTGACCGGGAACCTGACGGTCGGCCTGCCTGATTGTCATGAAACGTTTTCCTGCCTGTAATGCGGCCATTCCGGACCATGGGCACGTTTTATGCGCCGGAGTGCCGGAAAACCGGCATGGACGCATGTCATGAAACGTATTGCGGGATAGCCATGAAGCGCCATGAAGGCATCAAGCGCAGCGTTTCCGGAAAATTGGCATGGACTTAGAGGCTGACAGGCCGGGGCTACAGGCAGGAGAGCTGATCATGTTCGGCTCCGGAAGCTCCGGAATGTCTCGGTCCGGAAGGAGCCTGCGGGGCTTTGCCCGGAGCCGCCCCTTGCCGTCGCTCGCCGTGAGTCCATCGCCGGGGGAGGAGCTTGTGGCCCCGCCGACTGTTCGTGAGGTTCAGCAATTCCGCCCCGCCCGCGCTTCGGCTCCGCATCGTCCCGGTCGCTCCTGTCCTTGCCGCGCGGCTTCCGGCCGGAAAGGGGGTTTTTGGAGGGGAGGATTCCCGAATTGGTCGAATCGGCCGTCGGGGCCGCAATCGTTGCCTGCAGATCACAGACTGTGGTGAGCAGTTCGATGTTCTCGTCCCACAGGGAAACTGTCTCGGCCAGGTATTCCCCGTTTTTCCGGACGAGGTCGGAGCAGGCGTCCAGGATTTGGGTCAGCTCCTCCCCTTGCCTCTCCACCTCCGCCCGAAGGCGATGCGGCGGGGCCTCACAGTGAATCTCACTTACGGGCAGCCTGTTCGCCATCAGAAACCAAAGCCGGTCCGGCGGGTCCTGCTGACGCCAAAGCTGGCCCTCCGGGCTGAACGGGGGGAAACCTTCCGTACCCCCGGCCGAAGCTCCGAATGAATATCCGCGGAAATGGATGGGGGGACCGGTCTCGGGCACGGACTGGAGGAGCTCAAGCTCGGACCGTTTGAGATCCCGTTTCGCTGTGGTGACGGCCAGCGACTCCCTGCGCCTGGACATTTCGGAAAAATGGTCCTTCTGACTCTTTATTCCCGCCGATCGTTGCGGACGGGACGGCACTCTCCTCCCGAAGGAGGGCGCGGGCAGGTTCCGGGGGCAGTAGGCGCCGTGGAGGAAGCGGCAGGCGAACGTTGTCGGCAGCTCCTGGCCGGACAGCGCGGCGGGCAGGTTCGGGCACGCGGAGGGGGGAAAGCGGGCCCGGACTGGGTGACGGGGCGCTGAGGCTCCGGCAGGAGGGCTCGGCGGGCAGGTCCGGGCACGAGGGGGCGGAAGATGGGCCCCGGCTTGGAGCGGCGGGAAAGTCCTGGCCGACGGACGGCTGGCAGCACGTATTGAGCATCTTTAATGCTTAAGTGCTGGTTAATTTGACAATCAAGGCCATTAATAAACTAAGAATACCATTTTGTGTACTAAATATTTATAATTTAACCTTATTGAACACTATTGGCTTCTAGTACACTTATGCCGCCCTACTGCCGCCCCAGGAATGCCGCCATACTGCTCTCGTTGAACCCGCTAACCCAGTTATCCTCTGAACGGTTACAGACTAGTTTCAGTTCCCAAATAACGGCCCCAACGGGAGGCCGGGAGCCTCAAAGCGGGAGGGGGCCATGCCTTGGGACAGGGGCCGATTTCACGCAAACGGCCCATCCGTGAAACTTGCGACGGCACTTTACGCCCCCCCGCCGCAGGCTCGCGGGGTTCCCGGCGGAAGACAGGCGGCGATTTCCGGACGCGGTTTCCCGTCTGGACGTGCGTTATTTTTTGCCGCGGGGCATTTTGCCGATAAAAATACGGGAGCGGCCTCCCGGCGGTTCCACGGCGCTCCGGCCCCGGGCATCCCTCCCCGGGAGCCCGCCGCGTCCCCGCTCCGTGACCCGCGAAGTCCAACGCCGCGCGGAGACCCGCCCCGGACTGCATTTTCCGTGTCCCGCATGGGCGGCGCCCGCCGGAGCGGCGCCGAGACGAGCCGGCGCCGGCGCGCGGTCCGGGACCCGACCGGGGGCCGGGACCGCGAAATCCGACGCGTCTATCATTTTCCGCGGGCATCAACTATCATTTCCGGGCCGCTTTCGGCATGGCGCCGGGGGAAGCTCGCCCGGTCGCGGCACCGCCGCCCTGGAGAGAGGGGAGATGGATCTGGAGGAAGCCAACAGGAGGAAGCTGAACGCCCTGAAGCTCACCTCCTTCGACTGGGTGAAAGGCCTGGACGACGTCTGGAACCTTTCCAGGTGGGACGTGCCCGCCCTCCACAGGAGGGCCGAGGAGGAGTTCTCGCAGGAGGTGGTCCAGCTCCTGAGCCGGAACGCCCTCGCGTCGCCGCCCGGCATGATAGTGTCCGGCCCCGGGGGAGCGGGGAAGACGCACCTGCTTTCGAGGTTCTGCAGGATCGCGCTCCTGAACAGGGGCTACTTCCTCCTGGCCGACATGTCCGGCGAGGGGGAGGGCTTCATGGAGACCGTGCTCGCCGGCATGGCGAGATCCCTCTCCACGCCGGTGTCGCTCCTGGAGGGGAGGACCCAGGCGTCCAAGGCCGCGGAGACTCTCCTCTCCGCAGGCGGCTTCGTCGTGCCCCCGGACTTCGCCGGAAGGCATACCCGCCAGAACCCCCACAAGCTCGACAGGGATCTGGAGAAGCTCGGGGACAAGCTCCAGGGGACTTGGCCGAGGGAGGCGGCGGAGCATTCCGGGTGCCTGAGGGCCGTCTTTCTCCTGAACTCCCGCGACCCCCTCCTGAGGCGGGCGGCTTCGGACTGGCTGGCGGGAAGGCCCCTCGACCCGGAAGGCGCCGCCGCGGCGGGCTTCCGGTCGGGACGGGGGGGGCCGGACAGGGCCGTGGCCGGGCTGTCGTTCTGCCTGTCTCTTGGGGGGCGCTACTCGGTGCTCGCCATGGACCAGATGGATCACCTCTCGGCGCTTTTCGGCATCATCTCGCGCAGCGGCCCCGGCGACGGGGCCCACGGGCTTCCCGCCAAGGCCAGATCCCAGGTGGCGGACTACTCGGACGGGCTGGGGAGGCTCACGGGACTGACCAGGAGGACCATAGCCGTGGTCTCGTGCCTGCCGGCCACCTGGGAGAACCTCTGCTCCCTCTCCCTGAACACCGCCCTCGAGCGCTACCGCCGTCCCCCGGTCTTCCTGTCCCCCATCGGGAACGCGGCGACAGCCATGAGCCTGGTGGACGCCCGCATGAAGGCCCCCTGCCGGAGGGCCGGCTACGCGCCGCCGCATCCGGGCTGGCCCTTCAGGCCCGAAGCCTTCGAGGACGCGGTGGGCATGTTCCCCAGGGCGCTCATGGAGCGCTGCCACCAGCTGGTCCGCGAGAGGGTGCTGGACGGGGACACGTCCGAGATTCCCACCCTCGAGCTTCCCGACGCGCGGACGTCCGACGGCTGGGCCGACGGGCCGGCGATGCCGTACGCGGACGACGACCTGGTCGAGGCCGACCCCGAAAGCCCCCCGGAGCCCCTGCCCGCAGCCCGCCGGCGCCTCGCGGGGACCTCTGCGAAGATCCGGGCCGGCACCCCGAGGCCGTCACGGCCCGCTTCCGCTCCCGGGCCGGCTCCCGCCGGGCCGGACGCCGCCTCCCCGGCCGCGCCTGCCGCGGCCGACGTCCAAGAAGCGCCGGGGAGGTCATCCCGGGCAGCTCCGGCAGGCGCGACGAAACCTCCACCGGGAGACGCGGGGCCGCCTCCCCCCTCCGCCGTCTCCGGCGGAGCCGCGGCCCGCGGGGCCACCCCCTTCCGCGCCGGAGCCCCCCTTCCCCGAACCGGAACGGCCGGTGCCGCCGGGGAAGGCCCTGCCCGGAGGCAGTCCGGGGGCC